>JBEKTR010000164.1:0-8096 GCA_049515835.1 Terriglobales bacterium | reverse complement strand
CGCGGTCGCTGTTTTCGTCCGTGTGGGTGTAATTCCAGAAATCGTTTTCGAGTTCTTTATTGTTCGACTGCGCTTCAGTCACGCGGTTGCCCTTCACTTTGATGGTCAACGGATTTGGCGCCAAATCTCCAAACTTCGCGCATAGAAAATCTCCGACCACACCGTCAATGACAAACGTTCCATTCACTTCGCCCGGCGTCGTGAAAACCTCGCCGCCCGGCAGATTGCCCCACTTGTCCGGGCTGATAATCCCGCTCGTCTTGACCCACTTATAATTCGGATTTAAATCCGCCACGAAATCCGTTCCCGCTTCGGTGTGCGCCCGCACCCGCTTCGCTTTCCGCACCATCTCAATCACTTTCACGCTGATGCGGTCCACCTTCATAAAATCCGCCCGCATGCCCTCCTTCATGATGCGCTTGTTGATATTCACCATGTGCGCATGGCGAATATGCCGCCGGTTAACGATGTCGGTCATCTGCATGCGCGATTGCAGTTCGTTCCTCTGCGCCTGCACTGCAAAAATGCTGACCTGGCTCGATTCCATGTCCTCCGCAATCTCCTGCGGGAAATCTTTCAGTGGTCTCAGTGCCAGCTCTTCCATGACCCACGAGTTGTAAGGGCAGCCCAGCGATTCCAGTTCATGTACCAGGCTCGCGGCGATCTCTTTCGTTGCCTCGTCGGTGATGACCGTAACTTTTTCCAGCGGCTGAATGCGCAGGCAGACGTTCACCGCGTTGCGCGCTCCTTGCGACAACTCCGGATCAAACTGCATGTCTTTTAGATTCGTTTTTCCAGGCAGCATCGTCTTTCCCGCGTTCATGCTCGTACTCATTCTTTTATGATTACCCAACTTTCCTTAATAATCGGGTGCCCCACCTTGGTCGCGTTCTTTGCGGCAGGGTGGGGAATTTGACTCACCCTGCTTTTCGGGATGACGCAGTTTCCGTTTCTTCCAGCCCTGCGGCAGTTTCCTGCACAATGTAGTCCACAACTTTTTTCAGATCGCCAGTTTCTTCATAAACTTTCAACTGCCGGTCCGCTCCCGTACCCTTTTCCAGAATTTCATGGATGTAGTTCAACTCTTCCCGCGACCCCAACTCGTCCACGACGTCGTCTACAAAATCCAAGTATTCAAGAATCAGGTCACGCGCCGGCACTTCTTTCTGTTTGCCGAAATCAATCATCTTGCCATCCAGTCCATATCGCGCTGCCCGCCACTTGTTCTCCATCAGCAGCGCCCGCCGGTACAGTCGGAATCCCTGGTTTGCCATATACAGCTTGTGCAGCTTGGCCACCGTCGCCTGAATCAGCGCCGCCAGCGCAATCGTTTCTTCGACCCGCATGGGAATGTCGCACACGCGAAATTCCAAAGTATTAAAGAACGGGTGCGGCCGAATGTCCCACCAAATCTTTTTCGCGTTGTCAATGCAGTTGGTCTTGATGAGTAGCTTGACGAAGTTCTCGTACTCGCCCCAGCTGGGGAAATAATCCGGCAGGTTCGTCCGCGGAAATTTGTCGAACACCTTGCACCGGTACGACTTCAGTCCGGTATTCATCCCCATCCAAAACGGAGAGTTCGTGGATAAAGCAAGCATGTGCGGCACAAAATACCGCGCATGGTTCATCAGGTGGATCGTCGTCTCTCGATCTTCCAGTCCCACGTGTACGTGCAGGCCGAAAATCAGGTTCGCTCGCGCCACCATCTTCATGTCCTGCACAACCTTGTGGTAGCGCTCGTCCGGATAAATCTCCTGCGTCCGCCAATCCGTAAACGGATGCGTCGCCGCCGACGCTAGTTGCAACCCATTTTCCCGCGCCAGCTTGACCATGCTCCGGCGTAGCTTCTTCACTTCATCCTTCGCGTCTTTAATATTGCTGCAAACCGATGTTCCTACTTCGACCACCGACTGGTGCATCTCCGCTTTGACCCGCTCCTGCAGGATGAGCTTGCCCTTCTCGATCATTTCGGCGTGGATGTGCGAGCGCAGATCGCGGCTAACTGGATCTATCGTTTGGTATTCTTCCTCGATCCCGATCGTGTAGGTGGGTTGCATCGGCGGATGACCTCAGTGGTGACGGTCGCATTAGTATAGCAATTTCAGGAGATGTGGCGGATTTAACGTGGCGCGGGCGCCCCGCCCGCGAAGGGCGTAGTTTAAGTGGAGTTTCGTAAATGCCTGATAAACATAAAGAATTCTGGCAATGGTTCGCGGATCATGAATCCGAATTCTTCAACGTCGACGCTGAAAACAAAATGGAAAGAGAGCATCTTTTTGATGACATGGCCGTTGAGCTGCAGAACATCAACCCCGATCTAACATTTGAATTTGGGCCTTCATCGGAAAAACGAGAATTTGTTATCAGTGCAGGTGGCATAAGACGTGCCTTTCCTGAAGTTGTATCTTTGACGAAGGCAGCGCCGCACCTGGAGCGTTGGATCATCATTGCATTTCGACCTAGGAGGCCCGTCCCCGAAGCTATCGTCCTTGGAGATCAACAGATTTCTGCCGATACGATTACATTTTCGCTGCTTGATAACGGAAAAATGGCAGGGATCAGACTATTTATTCCGGGCTATCGAGAAAAGGATTCAGATTTAACTCAGCTAGGCTATTTGCTTCTAGATAATATGCTCGGAGAGTATGACGTAGAGACACGACTCGGCCTGATCGAAATGCTTCCGTCAAATTCCAAAATTTCAGGCGACCGGTATCCAATCTCTCAACTGCCGGGATTGTTTGATAACCTTGTCACTCGCCTTGAGGGTAGGACAAGGAAGCCCTCTTAGTTTGGGGAAATCGCGGGCCGAAGGATCTCAGTTCGCGCGATTCTGTAGGAATAAAAGAACTTTCCACGCTTCCCCTGTGCCCCCTGTGGCTTAAACCCCTACGCCAGTTTCTTCACCTGCTCCGTCGACTTCGGCCCAGCCAGAAACGCCGTCCAGCGCAACTCGCTCGCCGGATTCTCGTTGCTCAGCGCTTTCTTCACGGCCAGTTCCGCCACGGCATTTACGATCCAATCAAAATTCGCCTGACCCACCGAATTCACATCTGCATCCGGCGCAGGATTCATAAAGTCAATTGCGTACGGAATCCCGTCCTCACAAGCGAACTCCACGGTATTCAAGTCATATCCCAAGGCCCGGCATAGCGTCAGAGCATCCTTCTCCACCCGCGCTAGCAATTTCGAATCTACCGGCGGCGCATTCTTCACATAGCGCTCATGAAATGGCGCGCGAGGATCGTACTGCATGATGTGAACTTTCTCTTGCCCAACGACATAACACCGGAAATATTCCTTAAACTTCACTGCCCGTTGCAAAGTCATGCAAAGCCTGCCGCTCTTGTTGTATGCGTCAAACAATTCTTCTTGCGAGTGCACGTGATAGACGTCCCGCCACCCTCCGCCGTCATACGGCTTGAGAAAAGCAGGAAGGCCGACATAATCGAAAATCTCCTCCCAATTTAGCGGGAACATCAAATTCCGCATAGATTTGTCGGTCGTCCCCGCAGGATGGTCATGATGCGGCAGAATCACCGTCGGCGGAATGGCAACGCCCAGTTTGGTTGCCAGCGCATAATTAAAAAACTTATCGTCGGCCGTCCACCAAAAGGGATTATTGATGACAATCGTTCCGCCCAGCGCCGCATTTTTCAAATACGCCCGATAGAAGGGGATGTCCTGCGAAATCCGATCCACAATGACCCTATAGCCGCTCGGGTCGGCCATCTTCACACCGCCCAGCTTCACGAACTCGGCCGTGACGCCATCCACTTTCATGGAATTGACCTTATCCACAAACGCAGGCGGGAACGTGTTTTCCATCCCAAACAAAACGCCAATTTTCTTACTCATAATTCCATCTCCCAAGAATCTAAAAAACGGGTGCGGGTGCCCCATGCTTCGCCGCTTTTGCGAGACATGCGAACATCAAAAATACTTTGCCGCCATCCTCTGCCACAGCGGCCAATCATGCTCCGAATTATCGTTAAAAACATCGAGCCAGTGCGGCACCGCTTTGGCGTTCAGTACCGCTGACAACTTTACGTTCGCGTCCAAACACATGTCCCAATCCGACGATCCCAGAACGATGCGCATCCGCCGGTAATGGTTCAAGAACCATTCGTCTGACATGCCCTGCAAATAGTCCATCGGGCAATTGAAATAGCAATCGTCGTCGTAATACCCATCCAGAAATTGGTGAATATCGAACGACCCGCTCATGCTCACGCAGTGCGTCACCACATCCGGATGCTTAAAGGCAAAATTCGCCGCGTGGTATCCCCCAAAACTGCATCCAGTGACCGCCAATTGCGATGAATGGTTTCGTCCTTTGATATAGGGGATCAATTCCTGGAGAATGTAGCGCTCGAACTGGAGATGGCGCAGCACACGGTATCGGGGATGTGCCTGTTTGTTGTACCAACTCTCGCTGTCAATTCCATCGGGACAGAAAATTTGCAGGTCGCCGCGGTCGATCTTTGCCGCCAATACGTCGATCATACCCCGGTCCTCATACTCAAAAAACTTGCCCATCGAAGTCGGAAAGACAATGATCGGGGTACCTGCGTGCCCGAAAACGAGCAATTCGGTCTCCCGTTGCATTTCCCGGCTAAATCCCTTATGCGATTCGCGATTCATTCTTAGCAATCCATAAAAATCTCGTATTTTTGGAACGCCATATCTTACCTGATTTGGCCACAGAGAGGCAGGTTTCCTCACTTAACCTTATCAAACGATGCTCGAACGAGACCGCAAAAAAGGGCTGCCCGAAGGGCAGCCCTAAAAAGTCCACTCAGCCGCTTTTGACGTCGGGATGGGTTCTTCGCTACTGGCCGATCTTGCTCCCGATCACCTCACCGGAAACAACAATCTCTACTCGCCGGTTCTTTTGCCGGCCAGCCGCAGTGCTATTGTCTGCCACCGGAGACGACTGGCCCAGTCCCGTGGCCGTGATCGAAGCCGCCGGCAGTCCTTGCGCAACTAGATAGTCGCGAACGTTGTCCGCTCGTTTTTCCGAGAGCGTCTGGTTGAACGCTTCCGTCCCCGTACTGTCGGTATGGCCTTCAATCGTCAACTGTAGCGAAGGATAATTCAGCACAATGCCGGAAAGTTTGGCCAGCGCTTCGCGTGCTCCTTGGCGCAGGTCGGCTTTGCCTGTATCGAACAAGACATCGCCCATGTTGACCACAAGGCCGCGCGGAGAGTCCGTGGTTGGTAAAACGCGGTTGAACTGCTCGAGCAATCTTGCGCGCAGCTCCTGCTTTTCCTGCTCAGACTTCGCTGCCGCCGCGTCCGCCGCCGCCCGTTGTTGATCAGCTTGCGCTCGCGCCGCCGCTTCCTGTTGCGCCTGCGCCGCTGATGCAGCCGCCGCAGCGTCAGCCGCCGCTTTTTGCTGTTCCGCGTTGGCCCGTTGTGCGTCCGCCTGCGCTCGTGCCGCCGCTTCAGCATCCGCATTTTGCTTGGCTGCCGCCGCCGCTGCGTCCGCCGCCGCTTGGTCCTGCGCGACCTTCTCGTCCGCCTGTCGCTTTACGGAAATTGCGCGAGCATCCTCGGCCGCTTGTACCGCTTGTCGCGCCACAGTCGAGATGGAGTTCTTTTGCTTTCGTCTAAAATAATCCTCGGCTTGTTGTTCCGATTGCTGAGCCTTGGCAAAAGAATCGGGAGCATACTTGTCAGCCATCTGCCACTTCGCCACATTGATGGCGTTTCGCGCCTGCTGCAAGTCCAGTGGAGCGCCGTCGTTCGGCAGAGTCGGCAGGTTTGCCGCCGAATATTTGCCGCGCTGCAGCAATTCGAATTGCGCGGTCACTGGAGTGATAGATCCTCGCGTGTCCTTCCGGATCGTATTCGCCAAAATCACGTCCTCACTCGGGAATGCCACTGCAAAATAGGGTTCTGCAGTCACAATCATTCCAAATGTTTGCAGCTTGGTCGTAACTTGCAGCTTTGCCTTGCCATCCTTCAGCGGAAGCTGGCCCAGATTGGTGGTATGTCCCTCCGGCGTTATTCCCCACAACACATAGACCAGGTACGTAGGTCCAAATGTCGAGGGTTCGCTCAATCCATCAAATTGCGCGTCTACAATGATGGACCCATTTTTCGCGCTAACGTCCGCCTTCCCGGATGCCCGCGGAAGCAACGCCGTACCGGTGAAATCCACTTTTGTGGATCCCCTTGCCCAGTAATTTACAGTCTCAATCGTTCGGCTGACGTTGATGTTGATAATCGCGTTAGAGCTCTGATCTGATTGCTGTGACCATGCCGCTATGCTTACCCCAATAGCGAGCACGAGTAGGGGTAGCCGTCGTAATGTCTTCATTCCTGCCTCCACATGAAACGCGAGATTTGCCTCATTTCAGATGCGCGATTGTAACTCCGCGCTTGCCCGGATGTACATCAGGTAAGGATGAGACAAAAACAAACGGCCCGGCGGAAGGCCGGGCCACTCGATAAACTCACTGCCAATTTCTTAGGTCAGCTGAATGAAAGGCATCACCGACGGAATGTTGTTCTGGTCGATAATCACCAGCATGTAATATCCCGGCGGAATGGCGTTTGAAGTGGTGGGGCTGTTTACGGTCATCGTCGTGCCGGAGACCGTCCACGTCAAGTCCACGTAGTACTGATCGTCCATATGAACGGCGTGTGTGGTGGCGCCGGCCCGAATCAACGCTACCCGTGTGATCGTCGACGCCTGCGGGCTCGTGATGTGGAATGTTTTCCCGTAAATCGCTGTCTTCGGTGAGAATGTAATCTGCGGCCGCGACGGTGCGAACATATACGACGGGCTATAAATCTCATACGTATTTTCCAGAGCAATACCCGCGTCCGACCCGGCGGAGATCACTCGACCGTCAGGCAACAGAACTGCCGTGGAGTGATACGCCCGGGTCCCAACCTGCGGCGGCCCCAGCGTCCACACACCCGTTTTCGGATTGAGTATCTCCGGCTGGAAGACTGGATTGCTGTATTCCGAGTTCTGGTTTCCGCCTACCGCGATCAAGCTGCCATCCGCCAGATACAGCAGGTTCATATCGTAACGCGCGATATTCATCGACGGCCCGTAGACCCACTGTGGATTGGCCTGCGAAAAGTCAATGATTTCGGTCGTCGCAGTCGGTTCGCCGTTTCCGTTCTTCGCCGCGCCGCCGCCTACAATCAACACTTGCTTCGATTTCGGGATCAGAACGGTTGCTGCATGTCCACGCGGTCCCCAATTCAAATTGGCTACAAACGTCCACGTTTGTGCTTTTGGGTCATAGAGTTCGCCGCCTAAATTGCTGATACGCGGCGCGGAGTAGAACAACTTGCCGTTCGGCAATTCTGTGAGTAATGGATAGGTGTCGTTCGGTTGCGGCATCCACGCCGACTGGTTCGACAACAGCGTCCAGGTGTTGGTGAACGGGCTGTACGATTCCATTTCGTATTGAATGTGCACGCCGTCGTTAGCAGTTCCAGACGCCGACAGAATCGTTCCATCCGGCATTGGGACCGTCGTCGGATACCATCGCGTCAAATTCATCATCGGTCCCTGCGACCAGGTATTGGTCGTAGGATCAAAGAACGTCGTATTCGCAATTCCCGAGTCCGCCGGATAGTGGAAGTCGTCCAACCCTCCCGAAACCAGCAGCCGTCCGTCATACAAGAACGACGTCCCGGCGCAGAAAATATCGATAGGCCATGGCAGGGTTACATCCGTGACCGTACCCGCGACCGGATCCAGCAACCGGGCCGGTGTCGGACCACCATTGCGGCCTGTGGGATATTCAAACGTCAACACCTTGCCCGTGTTCAGCAAGGCCATATGAATCGCCGAGATGCCAAGATTCTGGGGCTGTGACCACATGCCCAGATTTGGCGGAGCCGTCGAGGTTACGGTGATAAGGTCACTGCCTTTACGGGTGCTATAAACCGCGGTAATTGTCGCCGTTCCGGCTGCCACCGCCGTAACTAGTCCGGTTGCGCTTACCGTTGCCACTCCGGTGTTGGAACTGGCCCACTTCGAAGATTGCGTCTCATCAAAAATCGTATTGCCCCCGAAGGTGGCCGTCGCCTTAAACTGCAGGGCCGTTCCAGACTGCATTGTCCAT
>JBEKTR010000163.1:0-8224 GCA_049515835.1 Terriglobales bacterium | reverse complement strand
GCCTTTGCCCGCGCTCCAGCGGTATCGCCCGCACTCAGCGCGGCGACAAACTCGACTGAATTCGGAAGCGCTGAGAGAAGTGAAATCGGGCCATGGCAAAGCACTGCCGTGGGCTTGGATGTTTCGTGAAAGTGCCTCATCACTATGCCGGCATTGGGATCATCGAGAAGATCGATCATCGGGCCATGGCCGCCGGGGACGAAAACCGCGTCATATTGATCCAGGCCCGACGCGATGACATCCGCGATGCGGCTTGGATCTCTGAGCCCATGCAGCCCGTCGCGGAATAGCATATAGTCTTGAAGCTTGGCCGCGTCCCCGCCGAAGAAATCGGCGACCTCTGAATGCACATCCACTTGGGGTGCGTTGCCTTCGGGGTTGGCGAAGGTAATTTCGTAGCCCTCTTTCATCAGCGCGCGAACCGGAACCGTCAGTTCGTTGAGGTAGTAGCCAGCGCCGGTATAAACCTTGCCATCTTTCAACGGCAAGCCGCGACCACTCGATACTAGTACCAAGATTTTTCCTATTGTTGTCATTTCGTCCTCCTTTTGGATGGCCTCTGGCAGTAAGGCTATGCTCATTAGGCTACAAAACCCCCAGTGCGTCTATTGGACGAAGGTATCGGCGATGCTGTCGCGGTTCCAAGCATGGGCATGGCTGGCTCGGACGACGAACATGCCAGGATATGAATCAGTAAGCTTGGGCCGGTGAGAAGTCACGTCGTCGAGGATCATGTTGCCCACCCTTGAAAATCGCGAAGGGTTGGACATCCTCATCGTGGAAGGATGCAAGCAAAGATCAGCGCGGAAGGCTGGGCCGGCGCCTGCGTATCCCGTTTACGCAATCGACGAACCCGCGTGTGAGCCACCCCCCGGGCCCGATATTAAAGAGTCCTAATGTCGAAGGTTCGTCCGGCGTTGTGTAACTTCGCCGGCTTTGGCACATCTCATGGGTGCGCGCGGTTCCGGCGCCAATTCAACACTCACAAATGAGGAGAATGTTATGAACAAATTTTTTAGTTCGCTGATGGCTGTGTGTTTTCTGACTCTTTCGATAGCTGCATTCGCGCAGGACAACATGAGCCAGGATTCGATGAAGAAAGACGATGCGATGAAGTCGGACAGCATGAAGAAAGACGATGCGATGAAGTCCGACAGCATGAAGAAAGACAGCACGGCGAAGACTACAAACACCGCCAAGACCAAGAAGACCAAAACCAGCAAAGACGCGATGAAGAAAGACGACATGAAGAAAGATTCGATGAGCAACGACAACATGAAGCAGTAAGGGTGTTGGGAGGGGGCAGGTGCGGTCGGCCTGCCCTTTGTTTCCGTTGCCAGTTATTGTCGAGCTACGCTCGACAGGGCAGGCGGGGACATCTGCCCCTACGCAAGAAAAAGCAGGCTCTCACCGCTGAAGCGGGTTCGGGATGACAAGTGGTTGGGACTGCGCAGTTCCCTGTTTCCAGTTTCCAGAAGTACTTGCCTCAAGCTGAGCGGCTTGAATGCGCCGCGCGGTAAACGAAATCCATTGCGACCTTCACGACGTATTCACCGAGACAACGAACGCACGGCATGTAGCCCTCGTGGAGAGCTTCGCGGGCGGTCATGATGCGGACGGGACGGCCTTCGGCGTGGATGTAGGAGCATTTCGCGAGGTGGAAGAGCTTGCCATTTTCCGCGACGACAACGACCAGATCGGGCGGCAGAGGACGAATTGGCGCAGCCATGTGTGAGAGGACCGTGGGGCGCGAAGAATAGGAATTGGCGAGAAAGAAACCTGCCACTATCAGAGCCATAGCGGCAGCAGCCACGAGCCATCCGAAACCAACTGAGCGCCATGCGGGCTTCGCGGCCGCTAATTTGTGCCGCAGGCGCCAGCTAAAACCCAACGGCACCTGGAAGAGGCGCTCATCGCCGTAGATCTGGATGACATTCCGAGTGCCCTCGAGGATGGCGCGGCAGTGGGGGCATTGTTTAAGATGCTCGTCCATGCCGGCGCGGAGAACGGGATCGAGATCGCTTTCGAGATAGTTGGAGATCTCGCGCCAGACTTGTTCGCAATTTCCTACCATGGTTTTTCTCCCTTCGGCAGGGATGGAGAACTGAACCATCCACTGCTCATTTTGGGGGCCAGCAAATCGCGCAACATCAGACGGGCGCGCAATAATCTGGTTTTGACCGAGGCCCGCGAAATGCCGAGCATTCCGGAAACTTCTTCTATGCTGAGGTGGTTCACGTCGCGGAGAATAAAAATTTCGCGATATTTGGCGCCAAGGGAAGCGAGGGCCTCGAGGAGTAACTCGCGGACTTCAGTGCGCTCGAGCGACTCGGAAGGAATTTCGCGCCAATCAGCGAAGTCGCGCGGGGTGTAGGTACCTTCATCCTCGCGGTATTCGCCGATGGGTTCCATGATTTCGGCGTGTTCTTTGCGGCGGCGCATGCGAGCCTCGTTTATGGTGATTTGAATGAGCCAGGTGCTGAAGCGGGCCTCAAAACGAAACTGGCGGATGTTTTTGAGGGCTTTGAGAATGGCCTCCTGGGCGGCGTCTTCGGCGTCGTGCGGATTGCGCAAAATCGAGAATGCGGCGGCGTAGAGCCTGCGTTCATAGGGCTGAACGAGTTCATAGAAGAGATCCCGTTCGCCGTTCTGGACGCGACGAATAAGCGCGTCTTCATTGGTTAGGTCTTTCGGGCCTGCGTTCTGCCCAATGGCCTTGACATCCGCCTTAGGCGCCGGCTTTTCAACCGAACCGGAAGCACTCATCAGTTTCTCGGCTCGGACTGACTCTGTTCGTTCTGACTCGGCTCGTCGTGTGTGGCAAGCGGCGAAGCGGATTTCCCAGAGGAGGATTCAGCGTCGATGGGTTCCTTAATTGGCTCGTTGGTCGGATGTTTGATCGAATCGTCTTCTGTTGCTTCAGCGGGAGTCGCAACAGGCGGAGCGGGCATTTGCCAGCCGACGGGATAATCCGGATTGGTTTTCCAGCCGGTCAGCATGGAAACAAAGTTGCTCCAGCCGTGCAGGATGACCATCACGAGATGGCCAAAGATGAAAAAGATGATGGCCCACATCACCGCGAAATGCCAGATGCGGGCGTAGTGAAATCCGCCCATCAGCCAGGCCAGCCAGGAGAATTGCGCGGGCTTCCAGATGGCGAAGCCGGTGAGCACCGAAAGCACGCCCAAAATAAGGACAGTTGTATAAGCCTGCTTTTGGAGCGGATTATAGGCTTCGGTGGCGGGCGGCTTGGGCCCGAAGAAAAAGTAGTGTCGCACCATCGGCCATATGCCGGGAATATCACGGGGAACGAACAGCACCTGACGGTAATTGCCGGTGACTAATTGGTAGCCGATGTAAACCAGGCCGGTGGCCATGTAGATCCACATGAAGGTGAGGTGCCACTGCAATCCTCCGCCGAGCCAACCGCCGAGAGCGAAGGGGCGCGGCCAGTGCAGGAGATTCACTTGCGGAATCTTGGGACCGAAGCTGGGAAAGGCGCGAAATATCTGCAAACCGCTGCCGATCATGACGAATAACGAACCGACATTGAGCCAGTGGCAAATGCGGACGAGCAGCGGATGCTCGTACACAGCCATTTCGCTTTCTTCACTCTTAACTGAAGTGATTTCCAGTACCGCTTCGCTCACCTGGCAACGCTCCGTTTCTGCAAGATGCGAAAGTCTGCGAGATGCTAAAGCCCGTAAAACTCCGAATAACCCTGGTCTTCCCAGTAGCCGGCGCGTTCGAGAACGTGGCTGACTTTGAGATCGGTCAGGTACTTGGCCTGCTTGTAGCCGATTTTTGTCGGGATGTTGAGACGCAAAGGCGCGCCGTGCTCGCGAGTCAGCGGCCGGTCATACATTTCGTAACAAAGAAGCGTCTGGGGATGCATGGCCGTCGCCATATCGAGTGACTCGTAATAATCGTCGGCACACTCGACGGAGATGAATTTAGCGGTCGGATCAGCGCCAATCATTTGAAGAAAATCGGAGAGACGGACGCCTCCGAAGCGGCCAATGACGTCCCAGCCTTCCACGCAAATGTGGCGGACGTTTTGGGTGATTTTAGGCAGGGATTGAATCTGCGCGAGCTTGTAGTCGCCGGGTTTTTGCACGGCGCCGCTGACGGTTAGGCTCCAGACGTCGAAATCGACGCCTGGATCTTCGACGTCATAGCCGTTGAGGGGAAAACGGTCAAAAGGCGTGAGCTGCGCGTTTGAGAACGTGGGTGCTAAGTGATTGGGGCGAAATAGCTTAGAGGACGCCCAATCGCTGAACGCAAGGCCCTTCTTGAGCAATGGTTGTTGGAATTTAGGTATGGCGAAGGCACCGAGAGCAACGACAGGAGCGAGCTTGAAGAGCTCGCGGCGGCTGAGCCGATTGAACTTGCGGTCAGGGATCTTCAGTTCAGGCATTTCGTCCCCATGCTCTCTGCAGCTCTCCTGGCAACATTATGCGCCCAATCGGGGCAAGAATGGGATGTGCGGAGGAGCAAAAAGTTGCAGGCGATGCGCTCGGAAGGGCATCGTCCGGTGAAAGACATAAAGAACGCAAAGTTGCACGAAGCGCGATCCGGGCCGCGGTACATGAAATCCCTTTTAGGAGAGCAGCGAAAAACCACGCTCAGCCCTCATGATTTTGTGGATTTTGTTGGCGTTTCGGCGCATACTATTCGGGCTATGCCCGGCTCCCCCCAGCCACGGGCGGGGAGTTTTTTATGCATACTTACCAAGATGATGGCGCGGTGAGAACGCCGCCTGCCCGATCCTCGACCGACGAAAAGCAAAACCGGCTGATGAGGATAGCCTTGGGTCTGCTGTTTGTGGCCCTGGCGGTGGTAGCGGTAAAAGATTGGAGCTTCTGGTCGGATTTTCTGTTCCCAGAAGACCAGGTCGCAGAGAGTTCTTCACAAACAACGACGACAGCCAGCACAGTACCAGCACAGACGGCGACTTCGACTGCGCCAGTGGAACACCACACGCGGGCGAAACATCGTGCTACGGAAAGTGCTCCCCCTAAAGAAGCTGAACCTGTGGTTACGCCCGTGATTATGACTTCGAGCCGTACAGTGCTACCGCCGCTGCAAATTGACGTAGTGGGTGGAAATCGGCACCAGACGGTGCAGGCCAGCAAGCGTTCCGTGCAGGTGGACATGCAGAACGCGACGGCGCCGACTGGACCGACTACAAGCTCGCAAGGCGATGGTGTGACTACCAATGCGGCCGACCGAGCTGCGGTGTCTTCCAGTGCGACGAACGTGGTGACGCACTCGGTCACCCCGAATTATCCGACGCTGGCGAAGCAGATGCAGGTGCAGGGAGCGGTGATTCTGGAAGCACTGATCGGGAAGAACGGGAACATCCAAAATCTGCGAGTGTTGAGCGGGCCGGCAATTCTTTCGGATGCGGCGCGCGATGCCGTGAAGCAATGGCACTTCAAGCCTTATCTCATGGCGGGCCAGCCGGTGGAAACGCAAGCGCGGATCACGGTGAACTTCACGATTTCGACGGATTGAAAAATCCCGGCACGGTGGTTGTCGTCTTCAGAGATCCCCATCCGACATTGTTCTCGGATACCCCCAATTCATCCCCAAGACTGAATCATTCGCCCGCTTGGGCAGAGTGAACCAAGGGGGAAATCTCCACCCGGTTGCGTCCATGGCGCTTCGCGTCATAAAGGGCGTCATCGGCGCGCCGGAGCAAATCTTCACAATTGGTAACGAACTCCTCGCCGAGAGGAACAAAGGCGAGTCCAAAGCTGACGGTCACGGCGAGAGCGCCGGCGTCGGTTTCAATCGGTTTGCTGGCCACCGCGAGGCGCAAACGCTCCGCCAGTTTGGCGAGTCCGGAGGGGTTGCAACCAGGGACGACGATGAGAAATTCTTCGCCGCCGTAGCGGCCTGTGCGATCGTAACTACGAACGACAAGGGAGAGACGGCGGGCGACCTCGAACAAGACTTTGTCGCCGACGAGATGGCCATAGGTATCGTTGACGAGTTTGAAGTGATCGATATCGGCCATGATGAGGCCGAGGGGATCTTTGTTGCGGCGGCGGCGCTGGAGTTCGGAGATCAGGCAGTCAATGATGGCGCCGCGATTGCAGAGGTTGGTGAGACGGTCATGCCGGGCTTCGAAGCGTAAGGCCTGCTGAGCGGCGAGAAGTGCATCCTGGAGATCGAGGATGCGCTGACCGGCGCGGATGCGGGAATGCAATTCCTCGGCGTGGAAGGGCTTGGTGAGGTAGTCATCGGCGCCGGCTTCAAAGCCGACGATGAGGTCTTGTTTACTGTCTTTTGCGGTGAGGAGCAAGACGTAGCGATAAGGTGCGGATTGGGCGCGAATGCGGCGGCAGACTTCGATGCCATCCATACCCGGCATCATCCAGTCGAGAATGACGAGGGCTGGAGCTTCGGGTTTCTGCAAGATTTCCCACGCGGACTGACCGTCCTCGGCCGACTCCACGCGATAGGACCAGGAGTTGAGCCAACGGAGGAGAACGCGGCGGAAGATGGGATCGTCCTCGGCGACCAAGACGCTCTTGGCGGATGGACGCGGGGCGGATGGCTGGTCAAAGTCGATGGCTGAGGCTGAGTTTTGAACGAAGTCTTGCGCAGGGCTCATGCAAAAACCCCGGCAGTGCGGATGTTTTCGCAGAGCGTCTGCCATTCGTGCTCGAGCACGATAAGGATCTTCTCTGCGCGATCCTTATCTGGGCCTGCGAGCGAATTAGAACGCGCCAGTTCTTCGAGTTCACGAGCAGCAGACATGGCTTCAGGAGCTGACAAGTAGCCGGTTTCTCCTTTGAGGCTGTGAGCGGCGCGCATGGCGTCTTCGGCGTTGCCAGCCGCCAGAGCGTCTTTGAGTTCGCGAAGGAGCCGGGGAGATTCTTCCAGAAAAATCTGACATAACTCCTGGAAGAGATCTTCATCACCTCCGAGTCGTTCGATGGCCTCGGCGCGATTCCAAGGAGGACGCAGAGAGAGGGATTTCCCTGCACCGGCTTTGCTTGGTTTTGCCGCGGATTCTGATCGTGCCTGGATTGATCCTGCTTCCATCGCTTTAGCCCCCGCGTCCGAAATACCTGCGAGCACTTCTGCGACTTCGTTCATTCGCATTGGCTTGGTCAGGTAACCATCCATTCCCGCAGCCAGGCAGCGCTCGCGGTCGCCAGTCATGGCATGGGCGGTCATGGCAAAGATGGGAACGTGGCCGCCGGTAATTCTTTCGGCTTCCCGAATAGCGCGAGTCGCGGTGAGACCGTCCATTTCAGGCATTTGAACGTCCATGAAGATGAGGTCGTATTTGGCCTCCTGCGACATGCGTAATGCTTCCCTGCCATTCTGAGCCAACATGGCTTTATGCCCCATTTTGGCAAGAACGCGGAGAATGACGGCTTGGTTCACGGCGTTGTCTTCGGCGGCTAGAATTTGCAAGGAACGCGCGGACTTGCGCAAGACTTTTTCGGGTTCCGGCGCGGAAGCCGCAATTTCTTTCAAGCCAAGAGCGCTGCGGATGGCGATGAGCAAATCGTCTTTGAGCACCGGTTTGGATAAGTACGCTTGCACTTCCAACTGTTTGCAACGGTCGGCGTCGCCCGATCGCACCGCCGAAGTGACGATGACAACCGCGCAGTTGCCAAACTGGGGCTGGCGGCGCACCCTATGAATAAATTCGAAGCCGTCCATCCCAGGCATACAGATGTCAACCAGCAAGAGCCTCGTGGATTCCCCGCGAAGGGCGGCGTCGCTGAAAATGGTGAGCGCTTCCTCGCCGCTCGCGGCCGTCGTGGCCTTCATCTTCCATTGATTGACCAAGCCACTGAGGATGCCGCGATTGGTTTCGTTGTCGTCAACGATGAGAACGGAAACGCCCGCCAAACCTTCGGAGGAAACGATACGCGCGGGGACCGGAATGTCGGTTGCTTCCTCGCACCGCACCGTGAAATGAAAAGTGCTGCCTTTGCCGGGCGCACTCTCCAACCAGATTCGCCCTCCCATCAACTCGACGAGACGCGCCGTGATGGCCAAGCCGAGGCCCGTGCCGCCATACTTGCGAGTGTGACTGCTGTCGGCCTGCGAAAAGGCGCGAAAGAGGATGCTTTGCTTCTCCGAAGGGATTCCGATGCCGGTGTCGGTTACTTTAAACTTCAGTTCTACAGCATTTTGGGCGGCGCTTGCGCTTTCGAGGTGGACCAGCACCTCGCCGGTCTCGGTGAACTTGATG
>JBEKTR010000162.1:0-8249 GCA_049515835.1 Terriglobales bacterium | reverse complement strand
GCTGTTGGAACGCACATCCTCGGCGAGAAATATCACTGGACGGTCGAGCTACGCTATCTGCACATCTCGAACGCCGGACTGAGCGTACCGAATCCAGGGATCAATACGGTGCAGGTGCGAGTAGGGATCGGAAGATTCTTCAAGCGATAAAAATTGACCGGCTTTGCAGAAATGGCCGCAAGGTAAATTGATTGCTTACGGGCTGGTTTCCTCATTCTGCTCTTGGCAAAATTTTCCTTCGCTTGTTAGCGCTTGAACGGCGCGCATCGTCTAATGCTATGACTCGTCGTATAATTTAGCGTCTCAGTCGAGGCGCGCGTGTTGAACAGACAAAAAAGTTCCCATAGGCGAAGATGGCGCACGGTGAAATCCTGAACGTCTCGCGAGTGTGCAGGTTCAAAAAAACCGGGGAGCAACGCAAGAGTCTGGCGCTCAAAGACTTGACGACTTCTATTAGTGCGCATTTTACTCATAGTCTTATTCTGTGGGGCCTTCTGATTACCGTGGCAGAAGCCCAGCAGCCTTCCAATACAACTCCTTCAAGTTCGCCCGGGACGCCAGTTGCTGCGCAGACTAAGAATATTGCTGCTTCGAGCGACCGGGTCGTACTTAAAGTCGGAGGCATGAAGGTTACTGAGGAAGAATTCGAGTCCCGAATCGATGGCATTGAGCCACACGGCGGAGACCCTGACAAGGAAGGCGCGGCCGACAAAGACCGCCGACGCCTCGGTGACGACTATGCTTCAGTCCTAATGCTTTCGCAACAGGCCCTCGCCAAAGGCCTCGATTCTTCGCCCGAGGTCAGCCGGAAGTTAGCCGTCGCCCGCATGCAGGTACTTTCGGACGCAGAATTTGCGAGCCTGATGCATCAGGCCGAGCCCAGCTCCGAAGAAATCAACCAATATTACTCTGGCCACCTGTCGGACTATGACGAGGTGCAAATTCGCAGGCTGTTTATTTGGAAAGTGCGAGACAAATCGCACGACCAATCCGCAGACAAATCTAAGGACGAGCCCGTCCTGAGCTCCCAAGCCGCCAGGGAACGCGCCGAGCAGATCCGTCGTGAGACCGCATCAGGAACCAGTGAGAAAACGCTGGCCGCAAATCTGGTCAAGTCGGGCGAGGGCATGCTCGACCCCGAGCCTCTCACCTTTGCGCGCGGCCAACTTTCGCCAGCCATGCAGAAGGTGGCGTTCACGCTCAAGGAAGGCGAGTGGTCCGAGGTTGAAGATACTCCGTCCCGCTTACTGGTCATCCAGGTGGTTAAGCGTGACCGTCAAACACTTGGCCAGGTGTCTCCGCATATTGAAAAGGATTTGCAAGGGCAGAAAATGCAAGTGTTATTGGATGATTTGAAAAGTAAGGCCGGTATCTGGATGGATGAACAATTTTTTGGCACTCCCGCGGCACCCGCTCCGGACTCGCAGCGGCGTACTTCCGATCCACAATCTGAACTTCAAAAATCAGCAAAAAAGGCGGAAAGCAACAATGGCGAACAACAGAAGTAGATTGCTCTGTAGTCTTACGTTTCCAGTTTTGTTGCTGGCGGCGTGTGTGCTTCAACCTACGGCAGCTCGCGCTCAAGTGACCCCGCTTGGCGTCGACTGCTCAAAGATCAACGCTCCGGCGCTGCTGATGCAGGACAACATGCGCGCCGGCTTAATTCTGATTCAGTGTGGGATCGTGCAAGGCGGCCAGCCGGCAGACGGCGGAGCGGAGCACAAACTGGCCGCTGCCCCCAAAATCGCCAACGTTCTGGTAAGCAACGGGTCGGATTGTTCCAGCTCCAGCGATATGTGCGGGAGCGAAAGCATGGTCGCGGCCAGCACGGCGGATAAAGGTCAAACCGTTGTCGTGAACTATAACGCCAACTACAACGCGTCGAACTATTCGGGTACGTCCTACTCCAGCAATGGCGGGGCGACGTTTACCGAGCTTCAACCCGCGCCATTTGCGAGCGGCCATGGCACCAATTATGGCGATCCGCTCGTCGTTTTCAACTCCAAACTGGGTGAATTCTTTGCGGGCGACTTGGTCTCAGGCGCAGATTGCGGTGGTCAGGGCATTGGCTTGTGGACATCTACCAACGGTAAGACCTGGACGACTGGGAGCTGCGCTCATAATGGTGGGTATGATGACCGCCCGTCGATGTGGGCGGACAACGAACCGAGCAGCGCTACTTACGGCCGTATGTTTGTCTCCTGGAATGACTTCACCACGACTTGTGGCGACGGCGGATGTCTTTTTGTGACTCACTCAGACGATGGCAAGACTTGGAGCACCCCGGTAGAGGTACAAAATAACAGCTCATTCCTGCGCAACGTGCAGATTACTGGTTCGCCGCGCGGCGCCACGGTGATTGGCGCGCAAAGCACTGTATTCATCGCCAGCATGGATGAGGGTGGTGGAGATAACGCCACTCGGCAAAACTTGATGTTCAGTTCGACTGACGGCGGTAATACCTGGACGCAAACGATTATGGGCCCGCGGTACAACCCGGTCGGTGATTCCGCATGCGGGTATTTCTACCAGGTCAATCCCATCATCCGCCACATGGGGTGGGGAGAGCCGGCAGTTGGCCCCAATGGCGTGGTTCATTATGACTATGCCGGGGCAGGAACGAACGGCGACCACGGAGACATCTTCTATCAGCGTTCGACCGACAACGGCAAGACGTGGTCGACGGCGGTCAAGCTGAATACCGACGCCGACGCTCAGTTCAAAACGCAGTGGATGCCGTCTCTCTCCGCTACCTCCGATGGCAACCTGACGGCCTCCTGGTATGACCGCCGCAAAGCTACAAACGCATGCAATAGCGTTGGAGATCCGGGATGTAACTACGAACGCGTAGGCCGGCAATCGAAAACCAATGGCGCTTCGTGGCAGGCAGAGGGCGCAATCAGCGGCATCATCACGCAACCCGCTCAAGATGACCCCAACGTCGTCTCCTGCTACGCGGGCGATTACGATTACAACGTGGCACTAAACGCGGCCGACACGGGTACGACCGGAACGGCGTATGTGACCTGGACCGATGGCCGTAAGAAGGTTGGCAGCACAAACGTCGAAAACGTGGCCTTTGCCAAGGGCTCCGAGCCATAGAACAATCGCGTTATTAAATAGGGGCGCCCAACTCGGTGCCCCTTTTTTTTGCCTCGTCGTCTTCTTGCCTCGTCATGCAATGGTAAGCTGCCGTGGAAGGAATCGAAGCGATGCGAGCGCTCAAACTGGCCACGCTGTTTACGATATTGATGTTCATTGCGAATTGCTTTGTCTTCAACTCAATTCGTATCAGGGGCTATGGCAAGACCATCGAGCTCTTTCATCCGGCTTTCGGCGCGGCAGACTCCCTGGTGCTCGGTCTGTTTGTGGCCGCAAGCATGGTTTCAATCCCGCTTATGGGGATCATCGGCATCATCGGCATCGCATCTTCGAAACGCCTAGGCCGCAATGCATTGATTATGGGGATTCTGTGCTGTGTTCTTACCATTGGCAGTTGGGAAATGTGGAAGAAGTATGGAGGCATGCCCGCGCCGGGAAAGGAAGGACCGCAGCCTGTCTATCACCAGGCGCAATAGATCACGTTTTGAATCGCATCGATTGGTAGTTCTACGGGAAAACTACGAGCGGAGAAATAGAATGGTATGAGTCCGTGGCAAGATAAATATAGATTGACTAAGAACGACGTGGCCCAGATTTTGGAGGATTTCGTAGAGGGCAAAGGTAATCCGAGTTCTTGGGATGGGTTCACTTTAGGTATGACCCTCGACGATAAGTATCTAGACCATATCCGCAAACGATGTCTTGGACTCAGCGAAGAATTTCCTCCGTCATCAAGACATGAATACTGCAACTCACAAGGTATAGAAGTGATGCGTTCTTATATTCGAGAGCTGCGAAAACCAGAGTAGCTCGCTGCCGATCGCACTCTCGCATTTGCAGCTTTCATCTCCTCCCAGATATTCTTTTCCCTTATGTCAACTCTCGTCGAATGTGTTCCGAACTTTTCCGAGGGCCGCGATAAAGCCAAAGTCGATGCCATTGTTGCCGCCATGAAAGTGGATGGCGTTTATCTCCTCGACCGCGAAATGGATAGCGACCACAATCGTTGCGTCATCACCTTGGTCGGTGAGCGCGAGGCTATCCAGGAAGCGGCCATTCGTGGAGTTGGGAAAGCCAGAGAGTTGATTGATTTGACCACGCATCAGGGGGCGCATCCGCGCATGGGCGCAGCCGATGTCATCCCTTTTATTCCGATTGATGGCGTGACGATCGAAGATTGCGTCGCCATGGCGAAGCACGTCGGCGCGGAGATATGGAAGCGCTTTCAGATTCCCGTGTATCTCTATGAGGCGGCAGCTACTTCGCCCGAGCGGCAGAACCTCGAAAACATCCGCCGCGGGCAATTCGAGGGCATTCGGGCTGATATCGCAACCAATCCCGCAAGAAAACCTGATTTCGGGGAACTCAAAGTTCATCCGACCGCCGGAGCAACAGTGGTTGGAGCGCGTAAGGCGCTGGTCGCATATAACGTTTTCTTAAATACAGCCGATGTCGAGATTGCGAAAAAGATCGCTAAAGCCGTGCGTTTTTCGAGCGGCGGATTGCGCTTCGTCAAAGGCGCGGGATTTTTGGTTCGCGGGCAGGCACAGGTTTCCATGAACTTGACCGATTTTGAGCAGACGCCGGTGCATCGTGTGTTTGAGTTTGTGAAGCGCGAGGCGGCGCGTTACGGCGTCATACCGACATCGAGCGAGATTGTTGGATTGATTCCAAAAAAAGCTCTGGAATCAGCCGCCGAGTGGTTCCTGCAAGTCGAAAACTTCGACTCGTCATTGATTTTGGAAAACCGCTTGAGTGCAGTCATGTCGGGCAAGGCCGCTGTCGGCGGATTAAGAGCCGGAGTCGAGCCTTTCATCGAACAACTCGCAGCGCCCACGGCTACTCCCGGCGGAGGCAGCGCGGCCGCGGCAAGTGGTGCGATGGCGGCCGGACTTGCCGCAATGGTCGCTTCGATGTCGCGAGGAAAGAAAGCTTACTTGCAATATGAAAACGACCTCAGCGCGGCGATTGCCCGCCTCACACCGTTACGCGAAGAATTGAAATTCGCCATTGATGAAGATGCCGAGTCCTACAACGCCGTTATGAAGGCATACAAAGAAGCCAAAACCGCGACGGATGGCGATGCCATCATCGAAGCTGCGCTCAAAGAAGCAACGAGCGTTCCGCTGAGCGTCGCCCAGAAATCGAAAGAAGTCATGGATCTTGCGAAAAAGCTTGGGCCGATCACCAATCCAAACATGAAATCCGATCTGACGACTGCGATTGCTCTCGCTCAGGCAGCCATGCAAGGCGCGCTGGCCAATGTTGAAATCAACCTCGAGGGCATCAAGGACGCAAGCTTCGCCGATGAAACCCGCAAGACGGCCGCGGCCCTGCGTTCTTAATTCGTAGGCCCGGGGGCGTCGGCCAAGGCGAAGCCATCCGCAACTTATGCTTACTGGACGGGTTCCTATTAGCACTTTGGTTTCAACATCTTTACAGCGGTTTGACATAGAATTGTCTTGTCTCTGACAGAAGAAAGACAGCATAAAGACGGAGTAGGGCATCGAAGTAAATGTCGATCCATCCACGTGATTTTAAATGAGGCAAAGTATGATGCAGTTTATGAATAAGCTTTTCGCCGTGACGTTGACCTTAACCGTGGCGACCGCGCCCCTGTTGGCGTCGCCGATGGTTTCCGCCGCCCGCACCGTGATTCCTGGGGACGTGCAGCAGATTATTACGGTGGACTATCGCACCCTGAAAGATTCTGATACGGCGATGGCACTCAAAGCGCAGGTGCTGCCCGACAATCTCAAGGAATTTGAAAGCGCACTGAAGGGCATCGGCATCAATCCAGACAAAGATCTGGATGCGTTGACTTTCGCCGCTTTCCGCACGCCCAAGCAGGGCCTCAAGATGATTGGCGTGGCCTCGGGATCGTTTTCGGCGAAGACCGTGTTGAAGAAAATGGCGGCGCAAAAAGTGAAGCCGATGAAGTATCACGATTCCAATGTCTATCCCATGTCGGGTGGAATGAATATGACCTTCCTCGACGACAGCACCTTGCTGTTTGGCGATAACAGTGCTTTGCAGGCCGCGTTGAATTCCCGCGACGGTTATACGACGACCATGGATTCGAACCAGCCTTTCTCTGACATGATCTCTTCGGTTGAGGCGGCAACCGTGTGGAGCGTGCTCGATCAGGACGGCACGCAGAACATGCTGATCTCCGCACTCGGCGATGCCGGTAAGCTGGCAGACTTCGACACCGTAAAAAAGCACGTGGTGGGTTCGCGCTACGGCATGAACTTCGATAACGGCGTGAAATTCGATATGGACGTCGTGGCTTCCGATTCAGTCACGGCCGCAACCCTCTCGTCGCTGGTGAAGGCGGGAATGCTTTACAAGAAAATGACCGCAACTTCGACCGAGAAAGTTGCGCTCGACAACATGACCGTTAACTCCGATGGCTCCAACCTGCAAATGCACTTCAAAGCTGACGACAAAGAATTTCAGAGCCTGATGCACTCGCAGTTGTTCGCGGCTGTGTCGAAGTAAAGTATCGAGTGAGTCCGTAAGTTGTTGAGTCCTCGTGTAACTTGTTGATTATTTGTTTGGGCCCATTTCGGGACGCGCGTATGCGGTTCTAATGCCCATCCAAACCACCCCGATTTTGCCCCTAGAATGCCCCAGGTTGCACGATCTATCTTTCGGATCACCCTGAGGTGGCTTCGCCCGCCCAATTGCCGTCCTGGGGTATCTGGACGCATTCCTTAAGGTTTCCCAAAATGGGAAAATTGATGTACCGCTATGTATGTACAATCATAGTCTGTAACTCATTGAAAATAGGGCATCGGGAGATATGAAATTTGGAAGGGGAAAATGCGCGCGTTTGGGGGGCTGAAATTTCCGAACCCAGGGATGTCTTAAGCCTTGGCTGAGCGCTTTTGCTTTACCCATCCTGGCTTAGTCGTTTGCCGCGCACGGCCCAATGCGAGCGCGTCTTCGGGAACGTCGTCGGTGATGCAGGAAGCGGCTGCGACGTAAGCGCCCTTCTCGATCTTTACCGGAGCGACCAGCGTGGAATCGCTGCCGACAAAGACGTTATCGCCGATGATGGTCTTGTGCTTGTTCACGCCGTCGTAATTGCAAGTGATGGTGCCTGCGCCGATGTTCACACCCGCGCCGATCTCAGCATCGCCTAGGTAAGTCAAATGATTAGCCTTCGAGCCTTTGCCGAGCTTGATTTTCTTAGTCTCGACGAAGTTACCGACGTGCGCGCCTTCGCCGATTTCACTGCCGGGGCGCAAATGCGAGTAAGGGCCAATCAGTGCGCCGGCAGCGACTTTTGCCTCGTCGAGAATGCTGCCATAGCGAACGGTCACTCCCGCGCCGATCTGCGAATTGCGAATGACCGAGTAAGACCGGATGCGGCAGCCTTGGCCGATATTTGTCTGACCTAAAAGCTGAACGTACGGCTCGATCACTGTGTCCACGCCAATTTGCACGTCGTTATCAATCACGCAGGTCTCGGGATAGAAGATTGTTACGCCCTCGTTCATCAGCCGCTGGCAAGTTGCCGTTCGCATGAAGCGGTCGAGTTCCACCAGTTCGGCGCGGGTGTTGCTGCCTAAGACTTCCTTCGGGTCGTCGGCTTGAACGGCCACCACTCGCTTTTTACCTTTCACCAGCAAAGCGGCCATGTCGGTGAGGTAATACTCGCGATGGGCATTGTCGTTGCTGAGTTTGTCGATAGTGCCGTAAAGCGCTTTGCCATCAAAGGCGTAAATGCTGGAGTTGATTTCGCGAATCTTCTCTTGTGACACACCAAGAGCCTTTTGCTCGACGATGGCTTTGACGTCGGGGCTCTCAGAAGACTTTCTGACGATGCGTCCGTAGCCGAAGGGATTTTTAACCTCGGCGGTTAAAATCGTCATCGCGGCTTTTTGCTGGCGATGAAAGTCGTCCATTTTTTCGATGGTCGCGGGTGTGATGAGCGGCGCGTCGCCGGAGAGGACGATGATCTGGGCATATCTTTCTAATTCTTTACGGGCCACCATGAGCGCGTGCCCGGTGCCGTGCTGCGGTTCTTGCACGATAAAGGTAACGCCCGTTTTTGCGACCGCTTCTCGCACTTTTTCGGCTTCGTGGCCGATGATGACGTAAATATCTTTTGCAGGAACGACTTTTGCGGCGGCGGCGAT
>JBEKTR010000161.1:0-8322 GCA_049515835.1 Terriglobales bacterium | reverse complement strand
TCAACAAGAGAGCGGCAGTGTGGGCACGGCGAGCCGAAGCGATTTCGGTGAGATTACGTTTCGGGATTGGTATCCGATTGGAGTTGAAGAATACGGCTATGCCGCTCCCGATCCACTCGATCCCAATATGATTTATGGCGGCAAGGTCACGCGATTCAACCGAACGACCAAGCAGACGCAGGATGTTTCGCCGGTCGTGCTGCGAACAGGGAAGTATCGGTTCAATCGCACCGCGCCGCTAATTTTTTCTCCTGCGGATTCACATACACTTTATCTCGGGTCGAATGTACTGTTCAAAACGACGGACGGCGGCAATGAGTGGGACATTATCAGCCCGGATTTGACGCGGGAAAATCCCGGCGTGCCGCAGAATCTGGGCGTGTTCGTGGAGTCCGATCCTGCGAAAGGCAAACATCGCGGCGTAATTTATTCGCTCGCCCCTTCCCCGAAAGACGCAAAACTGATTTGGGCGGGAACCGACGATGGTCTAATACATGTGACGCGCGATGGCGGCAACAATTGGGCGAACGTGACACCCCCGGAACTTACTTCCTGGACTAAAGTCGCCCAACTGGATGCCTCGCACTATGACACTGCCACTGTATATGCGGCGATCAATCGCTTTCGTTTGGACGATTTGCATCCGTACATCTATCGCACACACGATGGCGGCAAAAACTGGCAGAAGATTGTTGACGGAATTCCTGACGATGAGCCGGTGAATACAGTCCGTGAAGATCCGAAGCGCAAAGGCTTATTGTTCGCTGGAACCGAGCGAACGGTTTACGTGTCATTCGACGACGGCGACCATTGGCAATCGTTGCGATTGAATCTGCCCGCAAGTTCTATTCGCGACTTAGTGATTCACGACGACGATATTGTGATTGGCACGCACGGCCGGTCGTTCTGGATCCTCGATGACGTTACTCCTTTACGTCAGATGGACGACAAGGTTGAGAACGCGAAGGCGTTTTTGTTCGCGCCCCAGTTGACGTACCGTGTCCGCAGCCGCAATTACCCGGACACACCACTACCGCCCGAAGAACCCGCAGGCCAGAATCCGCCGGATGGAGCAATCATGGACTATATGTTGCAAACAGGCGCGACCGGCCCCGTCACATTGGAAATCGATGACGCTGCGGGGAAGCTCGTTCGCAGATTTTCCAGCGAAGATAAGCCTGATCCGGCAAATCCGGATAAATTGAATATTCCAACTTATTGGATTCGTCCCGTGAGAGTTCTTTCGTCATCAGCGGGCATGCACCGCTTCGTCTGGGATTTGCGTTACCCGACGCCAGATGCTCTCGAGCATGATTATCCAATCTCCGCGATCTATCGCGACACGCCGCGTTACCCGCTGGGCGCATCGATCTTGCCCGGTGAATACAGGGCCAAATTAATTGTAGATGGAACGAGCTATACCCAGCCGTTGACCATCAAGATGGATCCACGCGTGAAAACGAGTGTCGAGGGCCTGCGTCAACAATTTGGGCTAGAAACAAAAGTTACAGATGCTATGCATCGTGATTTTGTGGCCTTACAAGAAGTTCGAAGCCTGCGCGAGCAATTGAAGAAAGCAAATCTTCCCGATGCTAATGCGCTCGATGCGAAAGCCGCGGCTATCGAGGGCACCGAAGGCTTCCAATACTTGAGCACGCCCGAGGGCAGAAGTCTTACACGTCTCAATGCTGGGCTCGCCCAATTGCTGGGTGGCATTGACAGCGCGGATGCCGCTCCGACCACGCAGCAAACCGCCATGTTCAGGGAATTGGACGCCGCCCTGCGCGAGCAACTCAAGAATTGGGAAGAAATCAAAACCAAAGATGTGCCGGGATTAAATGAGCACTTGAAGAAATCGGGCGCGGCCGAGATTAAAATTTCATTGGCGGATATTGAAACGAAAATCGGAGAAGCTGAGAAAGCAGCAGGGGAGGATGAGCCCTAGCTGCGTTGCGCCAAGTATCTTTTGAGCGCGTCTTTCCAATTTGGTGTAGGTATGCTGTATCGTTCAAGGCTTTTCGACGACAGCACCGAATATGCCGGCCTTGGCGCAGGGCGCACAAATTTGTCGCTGGTCGTCGGCCTGACAACCGTTTCGGAACCCGCTTGTTTGAGAATCTCCTGCGCGAACTCGAACCATGAACAATCTCCACGATTTGTGACATGAACAATACCTTTCGCGCTCGCGTGAGAGAGTCCCACAATCGCGTGCGCGAGATCCACGGAATATGTAGGACACCCTCGTTGATCGGCGACGACGTCAATTTCTTTGCGTGTCTCAGCAAGTTTGAGAATCGTATCGGGGAAGCACTTGCCACCTGTGCCATACAGCCACGAAGTTCGCGCAATGCAAACATCGGGCAGTATCTTTTGCAGCGCTTCCTCGGCTTGGGCTTTGGATTGCCCATATACTCCTAGCGGCGCGCGGGGATGATCGGTTTCGTATGGCGACGTACCCTTGCCGTCAAAAACGTAATCGGTGCTTACAAAAAGCAACCGTGAGCCGTGAGCCTTCGCAGCTCTCGCGACGTTGATTGCGCCATCGCGATTGACGGCAAATGCAAGCTCGCGATTGGTCTCGCATCCGTCAACATCGGTGTACGCGGCAGAAAGAACAATCCAATCAGGCGTGGCGCGTTCAACAGCAGCACTGACTTGGCTGGCATCCCGAATATCGGCGTCATGCGAGCCGAGACCAGTGACGATGTCATCGTCACGCCATACTTGCATGAGGTCTTTGCCGAGCAGCCCCGTCGCGCCAAAAATCAGAACTCGCATAATGATCTCTGGAGGTTATGCGATCTTCATGTTGGGGTCGCCCTTTTTCCATCCGCTGGCGCAGAGGCTGCCAGTCTGGATGGCATCGAGTAAGCGCAAAACCTCTTCGGGATTTCGTCCCACGGCGCCGTCGCTCACGTGAATGCTCCGAATCACTCCGTCCGGATCCACGAGAAACGTCGCCCGTTGCGCCATGCCGTTGGGCGAAAGAATTCCTAGCTGCCCGCACAGATCTTTCTTAACGTCGGCGAGCATGGGGAAAGTTACTTTCTTGATTTCAGGATCCGCCGCCATCCAGGCACGATGCACCCATTCCGAATCCGTGCTCCCGCCAAGAACTTGTACGTTTCGTTCCTGAAATTGCGGATCGAACTCGGCAAAGGCGACGATTTCGGTGGGGCAGAGCAAGCTAAAATCTGCCGGCCAGAAAAAATAAACTTTCCACTTGCCCGGAAAGTCGAGGTCGGTAATCGTCCGAAAAGATTTACGCAGGTCGTCGTCGCCGCTGACGGCGGCATTCAATGAAAAAGCCGGGAATTTCTCTCCCACTTGCAGCATGATTGCGTTCTCCCAATGAAATAAGGAACACAGATAGTATCCGACAAGTGGAATGATTTAGAAAGACGGGAGACTCATGCAGGCTAGGCGGCTCGTTTCTGTTCGCCAGTTTGTGGTATAGGACGGATTTCGGCTTGCTTCGCCTTTTCGATTTTGGCCACTGGACGATGCAAAGACAAATAAATCTGCTCAATCTGCTCGACGATCCCTGACCAGAGATAATGTGCCCGAACTCTACGGGCCGCGCTCTTTGCCGCGGTCCGGCGCAGATGCGGGCTAGCGATGAGCATTCCCAACTGCGAGGATAGATGTTCGACGTCGCCTCGGCGAAAAGTAAAGCCGGCGCCGTTCACGGCCTCAACATTCTCTGGAATGTCGCTGGTCAAGGCGCACACACCCGCGCCCATGGCATCGAGTAGAGCTAGCGACAGGCCCTCTAAGTCGGAGGGTAATACGAAAATCATGGCGTGAGTGAGAAGTTCATCCAACGATGCGCCGGAAAGCCAGGGAAGAAAAATGATGTTCTCATTTTCGTGCTGGCGAAGTGAGCGGACATACTGATCGGAATGGCTCGAGCCTCCGGCAAAGACAAGCTTCGCCGGTGTATCCAAGCGCTTGTACGCCTCGATCAAAAGATCGCAGTTTTTTTCCGGCGAAAGGCGGCCCATGAAGAGAATATAGCGGCCCGGCTGCAAGCCCCAGTCCGCGAGGCGATCGCAACTGCCAGGCGTGCGCAATTGGGTACCGTTGGGAACAAAGTGAGTCTCGGATTGATGACGATCGCGGTAGCGCTGTTGCAACGTCTGCGAAACCGTCATGGTGGCATTGGGAAAGCGGGCCGCCGCGTGTTCGCCGAGACGGAGAATGGAAGAGGCCAGCCATCCCCATTTTTTCCGCTGCCAATCGAGTCCTTGGACAGTGACGACGGTTTTCTTCCCGAACAGCCTCGGGAAAAAAGAGAACAACGCCGGGCCGAGCGCGTGAAAATGAACAATGTCGTGGTCGCAGAGAGAAGCATGAATTGTGCTCAGCAGCGTATGTAACGCGGTCTCCACATGCTTGGTTCGGATCGTGGGAATTCGTACGATCTTCATGCCCGAATACGTCGTCAGATTAGGAGTAAAGTAAGGCCGGCAATATACCGTGACCTTATGACCCATCGCTGCCAGGCGTGAGCCAACTTCCTCGTAGTAGGTTTCGATCCCGCTGTACTTGGAGTTGACGCCACGCCCGCCAATGAAGGCGATGCGCAGGCCGTGATTTCGAGGGGCAGGAATCGAGATCAGTTTTGGTTGCGGCTGCGCGCGTTTGACCATCCCTTCGTAGAGAAGCGTCAAAGCCAGGAGGTGCGTTTCGGGGGCGTGGTTCGTCCGTATGTATTCGCGGGCTGCCGCGCCCATCCGCCTGACGATCTCCGGGCGCTCATTTAGAAAAGAAATCACGGCGGTGAGTTGCGGAATGTCTCCTCCACGATAGAGCAGTCCCGTTTCGCCTTCGTCGATCAATTCACGCCGGGAGCCCAAATTAGAAGCTACAACGGGCCGTCCCCAGGCAAATGATTCGAGAATGCTCTTGCCCAGCGTTTCATAGGCGTGCGAAGGCAGAACGGTGAAGCACGAGCCCGCAATCGTTTGCTCCAAGGCCTGACCATTAACGTGGCCCAAGAATTCGATGTTTCGCATGCTCAGCCGCCGCACCAAGAGTCGCAATTCTTCGCGCTGAGGCCCATCCCCGGCAACTTGCAAACGTAAGCGCGGCAGGGGTTGCATGGCGCGAATAAGGTCCGCTATACCTTTCTCTTCCGACAACCGTCCGAAATACAAGACAGGCGCGTCGGCATTAATTTCTGGCGCCAGGTCTGGCAGTTTCTGAAAATGCGGAAGAACGTCGATCTTCTGGCGGTCCCATCCGTTGGCAACGAGCTTTTCTTTCACGAAGCGGCTGGGCGCAAGAAAACGGTCCACACATTTCTCATAAGTGCCAAGCCACCGATGAAAATAGGCTTCCGCAGCCAGCGCGACACTGGAGCCGCGCGGGCCTGAGTAACAATCCTCGGTGACCACGTGCCAAAAGCGTCCGCCCTGACAGCGTTCGCAGACCTTGCCATGAGCGACGAAATTGTAGTTGGGGCAAAGTAATTTGAAATCGTTGAGGTGATAGACGACCGGAACTGCATGCGCTTTCAGTTCCCACAAAATTGAGGGTGAGAGATGGTGATAAATGTTGCGCACATGGGCAATGTCAGGACGAAATTCGTGGATCATGTTCCGCACGCGCGTCCGCGCTTCACTCGAGTAGATTGCGTGGCCGGCATTCCTCAGTTTCGTCAGCGGGTCCATGTGCGGAATCTTGAAGTCAATAAGCGGAACGAAGTTGTGATCGTAGGTCGTAGGTTCGCCGCGCGGATCAGCCATCGAGAAAAGTGCAACCTCGTGCCCGTGTGAGCGCAGGAGTTGCATCAGTTCAAAGAGGTAGACTTCCGTCCCGCTGAAGGGGAAGTTATATTTGTTGCAAAAGAGTATGCGCATGGGAAGCGGCCTCGTCCTTAACGGTGGAGTGGCGGGCGTTGATTCGGTGTAGAAAACCTTCAGCAAAAGTCCGTAGGTTCTTCTCACGATTGAAATGTTCGGTTACATGGCGGCGTGCAGACTCGGTAATGGTTTTTAAATCCACTGATCCGCTGCGGATATGTTCGACTTGCCGGATGAAATCATGCATATTGTCCGCCTGGTATAAGAATCCGGCAGTGTCGTTGCATACCAGCTCCGGGATGCCGGTAATCGCAGGCGCGAGCACGGGAGTACCGCGTGCCATGGCTTCCATAAGCGTGATCGGAATTCCTTCGCTATGGCTGGTTAAAACGGTCAGGTCTGCGCTGCGATAGCAAACATCAAGCTGTGCTGGGGAGAGATGTCCGAGCAAATGCACATAGCCCGATAAGTGGAGATCGAAAACGAGTTGCTGCAAGCTTCGGCGCTCCGGGCCTTCTCCGGCAATCCAGCAGCAAACAGTCACTCCGCGAGCCAACAATTCGGCGCAAGCGCGCAATAGGAACTCATGATTCTTCACCGGATGCAGCCGTCCCACCGCCAGCAGTGTGACGCGCCGGTGCTTCGTCTGCGTCGCGGGCACTGGCGGCGGGATATCTGCGCCCAAGCGCTGGACCCATATCTTCTCCGGATTAATCTGCGGATGAGCCTTCAGAATGTGCTGCCGATTGAACTCAGAGATGGTCACGCAAAAATCGGAATGCCGCAGTTTTACATCGAGCCACGCGGGGTGCAGTAAGAGGTCGGAGCCATGCAAGGTAAAGCTGAAGCCCGCATCGAGGAATCGGGCAGCAACCATCGCAATCCACGAACCGAAATATCCGTGGTGCGCGTGAACGTGCTGCACGCCTCGGTTTTTGAGCAGCAACGCATAGTAAGCTCCCAGCCACGTATGTGATAGTGCCCTTAGGCGACGCGAAATTGACTCGCCTCCTTGAAATAAAATGCGGTGATATAAATCAGCGAGCAAACCGGCACGATGGATGCATATCCAAAGAGCATGGAGGAAAAGTCCGAGCCGGATCGGCGTTAGATAAAGAGTCTCGTTTTCCGGATCTTCGCTGGGAAGACTTTGGCTGCCAGCGTTCGTGGCTCTACGAGCGCTGCACGAAATGACCTCTGCGCCCCGCCGGCGCAGTTCCTTAATTTCATCCACGACGTATGCTTCGACGGGAGAGGGAAACTGATTTGCAAGGTATGCGACGATTGCCATGGGAATAGCTGCGGCAGTGTAGGAAAGTTAAACGAAGAGCAACAGGAGAAAACCTGCTGTGAGCGGGGCGAGCGAGCGATAGGAAACCGCAAATTCGCGAGCCAGCCCCACATGGATGATCAAGTAAGCGGCGCACGCCACCAACTCTGCCCATCCATAACCGATGAGGCCCATGCGCGGTATGAGAAACCAGGCACTCGCGGCTAGCACGCCGACATGCAATAAGTAGGCCGCCATCACGAGGCTCTGGCGTTCCAATACGAATAGCGCTGACGCTTGCAAGTTATAAATGGAATTAATGAGAATTCCCGCAGCAGCAAAAGGATAGACTGCCAGACTCGGTAGCCATCGGGCGCCCACGACGTGACGGAAAATTGTCGGCCCAAGCAACGCAAACAAACACAGCAGGGGGCCGAGCGTCACGACTTGAAGATACATTGCGCGTTGCAGCAGTTTCCGGAATTCTTCGAGATGGTTTTGCACTCGCGCTAGCGCAGCGATCGCCATACGTCCAGCCGCGAGACGGAACGTCCCCAACGCTTCCGCAATGCGAAGCGCCAGCGCAACGAAAGCCACTCCTTCGACTCCAACAAAGTGCCCGACGAACAGAGGATTCACCAGCGTCCGAGCTTGCCACGCTCGCAACGAAGCCGTGCAACCCAGTCCATAGCGCAACATTTCTTTGACGGGCGCTGCGTGAAAACTCAACCCCAGGCGTAGGTTAGAGCCCCGCCACGCCGCGAAGAACGTAAATATCTGCCATGCCAGTTGTCCGCTCACTGGCGCCCATACCCCGAAATGCAAGGCCGCCATCAGCGCTCCGACCGTAAGCCCAAGCGCTTGCCCGGAAAATTCGATCTCGGCTACAGCGCGAAAGTCTAATTCTCGTTCCAACTTCGCCATGGGCACTCCGGTGAGACCGATCAACGGAACGCTGACTAAAAGAACGATATAAGGGGCGACGAACTCGCGCGTGCCATACCAATGGACAAGAAGATATGTCGCAAATGCGCCCGCGACCATCAAACTGGTGGAAATGAGGAGAATCAAGGCGCTGGCAGCGTTGTAGAGGTTTTCCGAAGGAGTTTTAGGCTGTCGCACGAGATACGTATCAATGCCCGCGCGGGCCAGGTTGGCGAGGAATGCCACAATGCCAATTGCAGTGACGAACACTCCATAGGCATGCGGGCCGATCCACCAGGTCAGCACGAGCATGTTGCCAAT
>JBEKTR010000160.1:0-8390 GCA_049515835.1 Terriglobales bacterium | reverse complement strand
CAGCGGCTTGCAGACCTGTTTGGAGGAGAACCATCCGAATACGCCCGGCTGACGATGGCGCTTTGGGCGATGCTGCATGGCATGGTTATGCTGGCGATTTCGGGGCGCGCGGATAAATTTTTGCAGGAAGAAATGCGCGATGCTTTCATGGAAGCATTTGATACGTTATCGGTCGCCGTTCAAGCTTCGCGGGGAACTCCACTGGCGCAGCGAACCTAGTACCACTTTAGGATCCAAGAACAAGCATTTCTGTTTCATCCACCACAGGGAGTTCCAACCAGCCCTCCGCGGGCAAACTGTCCACGGGCAAGCCGTTCTGCCAGAGACTAAAGCGTAAACGAATTTTGGCTCCCATCGTGGCCTCCAAGGTCGCCAGCGGCACTTTGAATTCAAAACTGCGCTGCAAAGCGACCCGCACTTCGGACTCCGGATTTGAGGAATCCGCGATTGCGTCTTCCCTGCCAGTGGCGGAGAGAGTCCATGACTCGATGGCGCCGGATTGAAAACCGACAGCCAGGCGGAATGCTTTGGCCGGCTGCGATGAATTCGCGCCTTGCGATTCCAAGGCGACGACCACCTGGCCACTAATAGTGGACGCGGCCACCGCGAAGTCGAGCCGCCCATAGAGATTCTCCTCATCAATGCCGGAGTAAATCGCATGGAGCAAGAAGACCTTGCCATGCATCGCGCCCGAGCGCTCATCGGCGGTATGGGCGGCTGCGCCGATCCATTCGAAATAGCGAACCAGATCGCCAGTGATACGTGGGTGAATATAGGAAGTTTGTGGAAGAAACCGGGGATGCAGAGCCCCGCCCGCAATGGGTTGGGAGAGATAATCTGGCGGATTTGCGCCGAGGGCCTGGTACACATTGGAGAGATGTTTACGATAGAGTTCATCGAAATCGCGGTCGTTGGCGGAATGGTGCTCGGGCCCATACCACCAGTTCCAGTCACTTCCTTCCGCGATCAGTAGTTCTTCGTAGGCCAACTTCCGCTGAACTTCGAGGGCGCGGGGCGCATTCTGCGCGAAGAATTCTCGGGCGTCATAGAGATAATCCCATGCGAGATTGTCTTCTGGGGCTCCGATCCATACATTAAAGTTCGCGTTAATCCAAGAGCCGGGGACAAGCGAGTTTAAAGGATGGAAATTTTGTTGACGCTCGATAGCCTCGGAGACGGTCACAGCCTCGACTCCGGACTCATTTTGCAGGCGGTCGTAGAAGCGGCGCAAGAACTCGCGGCCGGACTGCGGAAAATATTCCCACGCATTTTCACCGTCAAGAATGATCGAGACAACGGCATCATGACCTTGTGCCAGAACCGGTTGGGCGGCTTGTTGAATGTTATGCATGAGATGATTGGCGGCATCCTGCGGCGGCATACCCGAATAGACGAAGCCGATCAAATCTGAAATTGTGTGGTCGCGGAAAATCAGATTCATCTGGGCGTTGGAGACTTCGTTTTTATAACGATGCACCGTAAAGAGCTGGCCAGCCTGCGCGTCGGGCAGCCTGCCCGCGCCGTCACGCGCGAAACTGATGCCCAGGGTGCGTGCTAGAACGCCTTCGTCCGTCGCCATCCAATTCACGCCGAGAGAGTGTGCGATGGCAATCGTTTCTTCGCTCACGCTGCCTTCCGAGGGCCACATTCCACGCGGACGAATTCCGAAAGTCTTTTCGTGCAAATCGAGACCGCGAACGATTTGGTCGCGGGCATCCTCTGGACGCCGAAAGCGATTCCGCGGCAGCGGCAGACCGGGCGTGGAAATACCGCCGATATTGGAATCGCAAATTAACGGCAAAATCGGATGATAAAAGGGCGAAGTCGAGAGTTCGATGGATCTGCGCTTGGCCGCTTCCGCGTGGGCGGGCAGGACTTTGGCCAATAGTTCGCGCTGCTTCGCAATCACCCACCGCTGATCGCCCGAAGAGTAATTACGGCCTTTGCGGATAAGTTCGGCAATCTCCGGCTCCTCGATAAAGAATTCATCAAACCATGCGATTTGCGAAAGGACCTGGATATCAGTGAAATCCTGCGTCTGAAAATAGCTCTGGGGCCGGTCTGAATTGCTCCTACTCTGCCAGCGATCGAAAAGCTCGCGATAGCGCGGGTAACGGCCGATGAGGTTCGAGGGATTCGCCTGAAAAAGATACCGCAAGGCGAAGCGACGCTCCTCCTCGGTCAACTCACTAGCAGGCTTAGCTGCGATATTGAGGAAAGGATCGCGCGCGGTTCCCTCTACATAGTCCTGAATCTGAGTGACTAGCGAGGGGACAAGATTGAAGGTCTGGTGCACTTTGGGAAATTCGTCCAGTAACTTGACCATGCCGTAGTAGTCCTTCAGGGCATGGAGCCGAACCCACGGAAGCCGATACTGGCCGCTGAGAAGGTCTTTGTAGAAGGGTTGGTGCTGATGCCAAAGAATGACGACGCGCAATACAGGCATGAGATAGATTCCAGCGGGTACAGCGAGAATAAAAAGTCTAGCATGACGCGCGGAGCAGGCAAAAAACTAAAGGCCAGCCGTGGTGGGCTGGCCCGAATTTACCAGGTCCGCGCTATTTGTTACTGCAGAGCGGATTGCGTGAGTTTCACCGCGCAGTAGTTTCCCGCGCCGCACGGCGTCGTGGTCGAAGTCGGCGGCGGAGATAAAGTTCCGAAATAGATGCTAGCCGCTTGGGGTTGAGTGCTGACATTGTCAATGGTGAAGGCGCTCGTTCCGCCCCAGTAGCCGGTTGCGGAACTGGTTGGTTGGGTTGAACTAGAACCAATACGCGAATTAACGTTCCACTCGGTCACCAAGTTTGCACCCGTGGTTGCGCCGAGGTTGCCGGTGCCAACGAAGAGTCGGTCATTGGTGCCATCGTAAAAATCCACCAGTGGCGAGCAGCCGCCTGCGGCGTTGGCAGCACCGTTGATGTTGCGATTGTCTGACATGGCGGGTGTAGTTTTCATGACGCCCGTACCGCTGGTGAATGACAGCGCGTAGAGGCTGGGTTTAGTGCCATCCGTAGCATCGGTGCCGCAGGCATAAAGCGTGCCTGCGCCGGCCAACGGACCCGTTGTGAAATACGCGTTATCGAAATCTCCGTCAAAGAGGTATTGCGTCGTGGTTTCGCCAATCGCCGCCGTCACTTGCGAGGTCAACGCAAGATTGACTTGAGCGACAATCGAGTGGGTATTCGTGGAGTCGGCGCGCGAAAACACGTAGACGAATCCATCGCTGGTATCGAGATATGGCGATAACACAATCGGATCTGCCGCAGACGTGCTCGCGATAGCGATCGAGCCGGCCGCGGTGAACGCTGATGCTCCCGGAGTGAAACCGTACAAGGAGTAACCGTCGGAGACGTACACCACGTTGTTCACCTGGTCGTATACAGGCGAGGTCATGACGTGGCCGCTGGTATTATTCACTTTAATGCAGTATTGCAGCGTGGGCGTGCCTTTGAATATTCCGGTGATGCGATAGAGGTTGCCATTATCGGAAGCGACGTAAGCGGAGTCCGTGTTGTAGTCGATGTATGGAGAAGCATTGCTTGTCGAAGCGCTACTTGCGGTACAACCTGTGACTGTAGCCTTAGAGTATGCCAACTGCACCAGTGCGGAACCTCCAGTGCCCGGTTTTACGGGTGCTGTGGCGCTGGTTCCCTGCCCCGAAACCCAGGTGAGGACGCTAAAGTTTGCAGGACTCGCCATGTCAATGTAAGCCACTTTGGTCCCGTCTTCGGAGAGAACGGGCGAAAGCGCGATGCCGGCGCTGCCTGCCGCATAAGCCCACAGGAACTTCGGCGACGTATAGTCGGAAGTGGGTGGCGTTTGCGCACCGTTGGGGCAGAAGGAGGAACTCGTACCGGTATAAAGATTGTTCAAGGCTAGGATATTGGCTTGTTGCGTGCCGGTCGTTTTAGGAGTTGCGTTCACCACGAAGACTACGAAGTCCGTGGTGCAATTAGCGGTCGTGATTGTCCCGTTGTCGCTGAAGCTGTATTTGGCCGGCGTTTCTCCTACAGGCATACCGCCTACGCCTCCTAGTGATACGGCCCAATCAACGCGGGGGTGATGACCGATCGAGGGAATTGGGCCGCGTCCTGGATAGCGCGAAGGAGCAGTTCCTTCAAAACCGGGGTACGGGTGCCAGGCATAAGTGTTGCCGTAGCGTTGCAGCCAGGAATACCAAAAGCGTGTGTCGTTCATTGCTGCACGGGCGACACGCGGAGAGGCACCTGCGGTATAGAGCACATGCCGCGTGCTCCAGTCCTGTGGGATTCCAACACCTTTTGGCTTGGGGCGCTTTTGCGCTAGCGCAAGGCCGCTTAGAGCGACACACATCGTTAAAACCAAAAGCCGTGCCCACCGAGAATGTTTTTGTTGACTATTCGTTCCCACGTTTCACCTCAAATTCCTAGATGGGGCAAGGCCCCGGAGCGTGTAAATCCCGCAAAGTTATGACGTTCCATTGTCGCTTGAAGGTAAGAGGAATTTAACCTTACCAAGGTAACTAGGCGCGACCGAAAGGAGGGTATATATCCGCCAATTGGGCCATTAAGGGCGCGTCCGATTGTACGGAAAGCAGAGGTACTATTGCGGAAGTGATTGGATTTGAATGAGGTTCGCCGAGCGCGGCAAGCCGTACTTAAGCATGTTCGCGCTAGGGATGCCAGTGCGCAAGAATGACTTTTCGCAATCAGCCGTAGATGGGCCTCGCATATTTCCTTCCATATAGGCCAATCCTGGGCACCGGGTACAAGTGCCTACATGCGAACAGGTTGAACAAGTGGGCAGATCACGAGCGCGGATGGACCGCACTTCGTTCAGCGCCTGCGAGTTGCGCCAGATATCGAGAAATTTTTGGGTACGAACGTTCCCGCTGGGCAAGGGGAACTGAACACAGGGGAACACGTCGCCGTAGGGCGAAATGTAACAGGATGTATGGCCTGCACTGCAAGGATAACCGTCCATGATGCTCTCGTCGGGCGCCGGCGGGGGAGCGCAAAATTGCTCTACGTCGCCGACTAAAGCGGTATTTTGAAAGACTTCGCGGAGGTTCTCGGCGGGGGCGCGCAAATTCAAGATCGAGCGATCTCCGTCCATTCTTGGGGTAATGGTGGGATCGAGGGTATAGGGAACACCGAGCTCCGTCGCGAGCGCCATGACCCCAGGGCTATCTCCTAAATTCGGAGTCATAAGTACGTTGGCGATAGTGACTTTAAGGCCTGCGGATTTCAAAAAGCGAATGGCTGCGATGGTCCGCCGTAGCGAGCCGGGAAGCTTGGTAATCGCATCGTGTACTTCCGGGCGATGGGAATAAACGCTGATTTGAACTTGCTCGATGCCGAGTTCCCGAATACGGCAGGCTTCGGCTTCGCGGATCATTACCGCATTCGTCTTCATCTTGACGTTGAAGAGAAGCCGCCGCGCGTGGACCACGATGTCAAAGAAATCACGGCGCATGAGGACTTCGCCGCCACTTAAGGTAAGAAAGAAAACCCCGGCATCGGCCAACTGCGAGATGACATCACAGACTTCCGGTGTGGTCATTTCCCCATGGTCGTCGTGGTCGAGATAGCAATGGACGCAGCGTTCGTTGCAGCGATAGGTAATATCGAATTGGACGCTTAGAGGAACTCCGAGTGCAAGTGCGCGCTGGTTCATCTCGGAGATCAGAGTCATCGCTGTCCTTGAACATCTCCGGATTGCCGACCGGTAATCGGTTGTTCCGATAAGATCAGAATGCCGTGTGTAGCAAGATCGGTCACGAACTGCTCGGCGTCGGCTTCTGCTTGCGCGGGATCCACCTCGAACCTGGGGCAAATAGTGCGGGTCACGATGTCGGCGAGCGATGTGTGTCCATCCGCTGCCTGCCAGATGGCTGTGGCGACTTCGTTGAGAGTGAAGAATGTGGAGTCAGCGGCCGACATGATCATCATTTCGCCGCCCAGCAACCGCGCCGCGATGGCCGTGCTCTTCGCGATGTATTTTTCGCCTATGCTGCTACTCCTGCTATTGGCTTTATTATCTCCCATACTCGTGAATCCGGCTGAAAAATGAGCTGCTGAACGTGTACCTCTTGAATCAATTTGCAGGCGGACCGAAAGACCTCATTGACGAGATGCTGGTCGTGAGCGAAGAAAAGTATATTTCGCATAAGCCTACGTAAAGCATCCGCAGACGATATGGGCTCGATGCGATTTTCCGGCCCTTTCTCTAAGAAAAAGAGCGCATCCAGCGGCGCGGCAAGATTTTCGCCAGCGTTGGCCAACTCGCCGGCGAATGGAGTGCCGCAGGCCACAAATCCATCTTGAGAGTGGCGCACGAAGGAGATTTCGTCCGTAAGTAGAGCTACATCAGCGGGAGCGCAACGCGAAATCGTGGTTTTGCCCGCTCCGGAAACGCCGGGAAATAGAAATGCTCTCCCGTCGCGGACGGCACTTGCAGCGTGAATTAACATGCCGCCGGCAGGAGCCAATATGAGCGAATGAACGATACGCAAAACAGAATCAATCGCATACGGGTTCGCCGATTGATGGACTTGGCCATGGCCCATTGTAGGATTCCACGTGGCGGCGAAGTCGCCCCTGCGAAAATGCCAGAGGCCTTGGTCCAAGTAAACTTGCAGGTCGTCATCTGCGGATGTTTCGGCCGGGGGTCCTTCGTCCGTGGGTTCATGGAGCTCCACATCGAAACGGTAGTTTGGTCGTGCGGCAGGAGTCAGAAATCCGGCATATCGAGCAGATAGCATCGTGCAGAAGGCTTCGTCGCGACTACGAAGCTCAATCGCGATGCCGCCGATTTGGACTATTACGCTGTGCTGTGTCTGAATTTGGACCTTACCTCGGAGCGAAGGCGTGATTCGCGCGCCTGGTGAAAATTAAGCATAAGCTTTCTGAGGCGACCGGAATGGCATAGGAGCCATGCCAGACATCGCTGGAATAAGGAAAGTTTTCTGCCAGGGACGAACTCTTTGCTTTCCCGCGCGACCAAAACAACTTTGCCGATCAGGTCGTCTATATGGGCCGGTGGATCGTTTGCTGGAACGCAGTCTCCACGCGTAATTAATTGGGTTGCAGAACGTCCCACGACGCGGTGCACAAGCCAATGGCCGTTCTGCCTGATAGCCACAATATCGCCGGCGCTTATATCCGGGGCTTGGGCGCTCTGAATGGTCAGAAGATCACCTGGCCAGATGGAAGGCAACATGCTTAAACCAAAAGCGCGAATATCTGCGCGGCCGGTCGCAAGCATCAGGTCGACCACCAGTGTTGCTTTAGGAGGTTCGGGAATTTGGTCGCCGAGGAGGATTCCGGTCATGATGGTCAGGAATTTTTCCGGTTGAATCGGCATGAAAACTCCGCGATGTTCACTTTTCCGCAGGCTAACGCCATGGTTTCGAAGACTTTCTCATGGCGAAATTCAGGCTTTTTATAGGGCTTTTTGCCCGCGGGCGTTACGGTTGGCTTTGGTGCTTTTTGCTTTTCCTCGCTCATTGACCTCAAACTCCTTCAACTATGGGATGCGCGGTGCAAGCTAGCAACACCAAAATTGCTTGTTCCAACTAATCCTACAATAAGCGCGTATTAAGTTGAACTCCGTGCTGCACGAGGTTACCAAACTGACTAGTGACGATTCCACAGCCGGACGAACAACCATACCTCGGCCCGCCATTTTCGTCTATCATCTGGAACGATGAAGCCGACGAGTATTCCGAACGAATCCGTAAAAGACGCGTGCGTACTTACTTCGCAGGATCTGCACTTGTTTAATGAAGGCCGCCACTATCGCGCCTACGAAAAACTAGGGGCGCACGTAACGGAACTGTCGGGTGTGGCCGGCACGATGTTCTCGGTTTGGGCGCCAAATGCGTCCGGCGTTTCGGTCATTGGCACGTTCAATGGGTGGAATTCGACAACTCATCCCATGCGCATGCTTGAGAATTCCGGCATTTGGCAAACGTTCATTCCAGGCGTCGGACAAGGAGCTTTCTATAAGTACCACATCATGTCGGCCCAGCAGGGCTACACCGTAGACAAGGCGGACCCCTACGGTTTTCGCCAGGAGCAGCCCCCAAGCACCGCATCCGAGGTGTGGAATCTACCCTACACCTGGGGTGATGGCGGTTGGATGGAGCACCGGGGAGATAAAAACAGCCTCCAAGCGCCGATCTCGATCTACGAAGTACATCTTGGCTCCTGGATGCGGGACGGCAACCGTCGGCTGAGCTATCGCGAACTCGCACCGCTGCTGGCGGAATATGTAAATCGCATGGGGTTCACGCATATCGAATTGCTCCCAGTGATGGAGCACCCATTTTATGGGTCGTGGGGATATCAAACGACCGGCTATTTCGCCCCGACATCACGGTTCGGAACCCCGCAGGATTTTATGTTTCT
>JBEKTR010000159.1:0-8539 GCA_049515835.1 Terriglobales bacterium | reverse complement strand
TGGAAATGGCCGTCAAAAAATACCGCGAACAGATGATTGGCGAGGCCGTCATCGGAACAGACACAATAGAGCACTGGAATCGCATCAATCCGAAAGAACAGCAACTATCATTCAATTTGGATTTTACTGAGGAGACGGAGTGGCGTCGCAATACTCCCGTCGAAGAAGATGAGGAAGAAAAAATCGCCTAGGACTTCTTCCATCGCGCTTGTGCTGCTACACGAGAAATGTCCGATCTTTCTGCGGGAGTGAGGTTCTTGGCGCGAGACTTACCTCCTGCTACTCCGCCTTTGCGCTTTGGGGATGGATGCCGCTTGGACTCGCTGAGATAGTCACCAGCTTCACCCGTGGCAATATCTACGATGAGCTTTGCGAGTTGGTTCGGGTCACGCGGTCTTTTAGCCACTAAGCGAGTATGCCATAGGACAAGAAGTTAATCACCCCTGTGGAAATTCAAACTGAGACACTACCCAAAATTGAGACAGAGATAATGACGGGTGGCCCACCTTTACGTCCTTGGTAAAGGTGGGCATTCATGCTGTCTGCCCCGAGATTTTCATCTCCGCTTCTTCCCCATTGATTGATCCTGACCGCGCCCGGCCCTCCAAAGTTGTTTGTGCAACGATCATTCTTCCGTTTTTTCGGCGGGAGGGTGCATGGCCCGGAACATGGCGATTCGGTTGTCGCGGATTCTGAGCATCCCTTTTGACATGTAGTCAAAAGCTCTTTGCATGGAGGGGGATACCAACTGTGCGTTCTCTTCGGCTGGGGGCTGCTCGGGACTTTGTTCTGTGCTTTGTTCCGGGCTTGGTTCCATGCTCTGTTCTTGCATTTCTTTTACGCCGGTGGCCTTGCGCAGCAACTGCCAGGCTTCCTGGTAACTGGCATATCTGGCCTGCTCCCTGCCGGGTTGCAGGTACATCGCCGCGTGTCCGCGCACCAGCGGCTCGGGAATGATGTACCAAGTGTCTTCCGGGATGACGTAAGCGGCCAGAAAGTCGAAGGCGTCAGCGGCATAAAGCTTCGCCGCTTTGATGGTGAGGCCGTATCCGTTGGCGTGATGGTGGCAAGTGGACTTGACTTGCACCCGAGCCAGATTTCCGCCGCTTCCAACCACAAAATCGTAGGGCGCAGAGTCACCCCAGGGCTTATTGATCTTCAGGCCATGCTCTGCGGCGCAGGCCATGAAGCGCAGCTCGGCCCATTCGCCGCGCTGCTTGTCGTCAGCGATCATTTTTAGTTTTTTCGGACGCGGTTTTTTCGTGTCTTTTTTCATACACCTTTAATTGGACAGATTTCCAAAACTGGGGGCAAGGGAATTGTGCAAAATTCCCAAAATGGGAAAATAGGAAGGGCATGGGGCCGACGGAAGTGCAAATATGTCCTTCGCTTTGCGAAAAACGCTGCGCTCAGGATGACATTAAGAGGACATCATACGTGAGTTATTGCGGCGGCTGGCTTGGCGCAGCCAAGGGCAACTTTGACGCGTTGTTCAGCATGTCTTGCTCTTGCGGCGAGAAACGGCCTTTGACTGCATCGGAATCGAGCGCCCGCTGGCGCGCGGCCGGAGGCATTCCTCGCAACGTCTGGATTTCGTTGGTCACAGCCTGACGCCTGTCGGGCGAGATCTGCTGCATTTGATCGTGCAACTGCCGGGCTTGGCCCTTTTGCTCGGGAGTGAGGTGCTCCCAGGTTTCCATCCGGTTCAAAATGCGTTGCTGCTCTTCAGGCGGGCGTCGGTTGAAGTGATCCAAACGAGTGCGCAGCTGTTGTTGCCGCTCCGCAGGGAGGCTGCGGAATTGGGGATCGTTTTCGAGGGCCTGCCGCTGCTGTGCGGGAGTCTGGTTCTGATGCTGGCGCAGCCACTGGCCGGCATGCTTCTGCTGGGCAGTCTGAGCGCGCGCTGATTGCTGGCGCTGGCCACCTCCGCCATGCCACGCCTGCCGGGCGAACGCACCGCCGCTGGCGAGCATCACCGTCATGGTGAGCGCGGCCAGCCAGCTCGTCATCCTCCGCGACGTTCCTCCAACCCGCGACATGTTTCCCCCCGGTCTCTCGCCCAGCTCTCACGGACTCAACGCTCTAACTCAACGCTTACTGATTGGCGCTCACGTTCTGTTGTACCTGTAGATCGTCGAGCACATCAAAATCTGAATATAATTCGCTGTTTTTGTCCAAAGTTTGCAGGTCACCCACTGCGGTGCCTGGTTCAATCGCTGCCATCGGCTGATGGGTCATGCTGGAATCACCGGAGTGAAACACGGTAATGCCCACGGCCATCATGAGCGCCAGCGATACCGCCAAAGCGGGCCGGCGGAACCAATGCAGCCAGGCCCATACGCCGGCAGATTTCGCCATCTCCTCGCGCAGGCGCGCGTTCAGCCGCGTATCGAAATAAGGGGAAGGCTCAGGCACTTCCCATTCATCAAGCAGCGCCATCGTGTGCCGAAAACCAGCTAATTCCTCAGCGCACTGGCCGCAACTCTTGAGGTGGTTCTCCGTCTCGGACGTAGCAGCCGCCAAACCTGCGGCCAGATCCGGCATTTGTTCGCGAATTTCTTGGCATTTCATGACTGTTTCCCTTTATACAAAATCTTTTAATTGCACGCGCAGTGTTTCGTAAGCGCGAAAGAGCAAAGACTTGGTGGCGGATTCACTCAGCTTCAATACTTTCCCGATCTGCTTGTAATCCATTTGCTGGTACTTGTGCATGATGACGGCAATCTTTTGCCGTTCCGGCAGCGCGTGCACCTTCTCCCGAATTGCCATCATGCGTTCGCGCCGGACAATATTTTCTTCGACCGACAAGGTCGAGTCGGCCACGTCCATGGTCATGCCGGTTTCTTCGTCCGGCTCGTCCAGACTTACTTGGTTTTCCGCGCGCTCGTGGCGTGTGTCGCGAGCGTGATTCACCGCCAGATTGCTGGCAATGCGGTAGAGCCAGGTCGTAAATTTCGCACTGGCTTCATAGCTTTCCCGCGAACGATAAACACGCAGAAAAACCTCCTGCGCCAAGTCTTCCGCGGCCGCAGTATTGTGAGCCATGCGATACATAAACCGGACCATCGGCCTGCGGTATTTTTGTACCAAATAGTCAAAAGCCGCCTGATCGCCGGCCCGTACCCGGAGCATCACTTCGGCATCGCTGGTTCCGTCGGCGGAAACGGGGCCTGCGGAAGGCGGCGCCGGCCGTCCCCCCATCGCCATAAGCCTGCCGTCCATAGCTACGGTGCTCACAGTATTTTCAACCCTGTCCGGGCCGGAAAGTTGCGCGTCCTGCTGTGAGGCATCGGGCGGGGAATCGGCCTTTTGGGGAGACTTGGCCGGCTTGGCGGGAGTGAGTCGAAATGCCATTTCTAAGCGAAATCTGAGGCTAGGCTATCACGGTAAATCTGCTGACACTAATAGGCACATTTGACATGTAAAGCGTGCTTGACACGGTGCCTGCCCAGCGGTATTCTTCGGATGTAAAGTGTGCTTTACATGACGCCGAAGATTCAAAACCGGGTCAAGGAATTGCGGATGGCTCGCCAATGGACGCAGGAGCAACTCGCAGTGGAGGTGGGAGTCTCGCGGCAGAGCATTAATTCGATTGAGCGCGATCGCTACGTACCGAGCCTGGAATTGGCGCTCACCTTCGCGCGAGTTTTTGCCTGCCCCACCGAGGAGATTTTCACCTTGAACGGCGAAATGCAGGAGGCCAAGAAATGGTGATTCCCATTTTGGTGTTGATTGGCGAACGGCTGCGAAAAATTCCCATCCTCGGCAAGTTAGTGGATGAGCGGTTCCTGAGTCATCGTATGCGGGCACAGCGGGTTGCGGGACTCACCGGCTTTTTGGTGGCAGACGGAATTTTCGGCTATCGGCTTTTTGTCAATCACATATTCAGTTGGGATTTGCTGGCGGTCGTCTTGTCGGTCGCGGCTGTTTATCTGGTTCTGATCGTTTGGTATCTGTTCACGGAATAAGGAGGATTTATGGCGTTCACAACTCAATTGAAAGCGGCTAGCAATGTTCCTCTGGCTGCAAGCGAAATTTCGCAGGTGCAAGGCAATTCCCCCTCTGGGATGAAAGCAATTTTTGCAGGTCCGAAAGGCATACGGGTGGGCTGGCGCTTGCTCATCTTCTCCGTATTGGTTGTCGTTCTACTCGGTAGTTTTCTTTTCATCCGCAACGGCGGCATTGAAGGGTTTAAAGAAGCTTACGCGCACAAAGGTCAAATTGTGGTCACGCCGCTTTTGATGGGCTGGTCGGAGGGGATGGCGTTCCTGCTGATTTGCATTGCGACTTTGATCATGGGAAAGATTGAACGCCGCAAATTCAGCGAATACGGTTTGCCGTTGAATCTGGCATTCAAGAAAGATTTTTGGGTTGGGATTTTATGTGGGTTTTCGGGAATCAGTGGTACGTTGCTGGTGATGTTCCTGCTGCACGGGTTTCGGATCACCGGTTTTGCTCTCCACGGCGCTACACTTTTGTCCTCGGTGCTCTCTTGGGGAATGGCATTTGTAATTGTCGGACTCTGCGAGGAATTCCTGAACCGCGGATATTTCCAGCACGCCCTCGCCTCTGGAATTGGTTTTTGGCCCGCGGCGTTAGCGACCTCAGGGTTCTTCGCTCTGGGCCACGTCTTCAATGCGAATGAAAGTTTGGTCGGTCTAGTGGCCGTCGTGTTGTTCGGATTGCTTCTCTCCTTTTTCCTGCTGCGGTCCGGGACGCTCTGGTGCGCGGTGGGTTTTCATGCTGCCTACGATTGGGGCCAGACCTTCTACGGAGTTCCTGACAGCGGAATGGTGCCTTACCACAGTGTATTCAGATCCGCGTTTCAGGGCCCGCGCTGGCTTACGGGAGGCGTGGTCGGGCCTGAGGCAAGCGTCTTAACGCCGATCGCGTTGCTGGTGGTTGCACTGGTATTCAGCCGGTTTTATCGCGAAAACCGCTATGAAGTGTCGGCAACCTAGTTGGACATTTTCGAAGTGCGATGGCAAACTTGAAATACCGCAACAATCGGGCGCTTAACTCAGCGGTAGAGTGTCACCTTCACACGGTGGAAGTCGTAGGTTCGAATCCTACAGCGCCCACCATCGCACCAAACTTCGCCGACGAGTCGGGGGGCGGTACGCGAGAAGCTAGAATTGGCAAGCGAAATTTCTCTGACCGGTAAATCCATGCGCCGATTCTTATGTATTTGCGTTCTCTCCTTATGCAGCGGGGCGGCCTTTGCCCAGGATTTGAGCATTGCCGCCGCAGCGGACCTGCAATTTGCCTTCAAGGATGTGGCCGCCCGGTTCGAGAAACAGACGGGGCACCATGTGCAGGTCACTTTTGGTTCCTCGGGGAATTTCTTCGCACAGATTCAGAATGGCGCGCCCTTCGATTTATTCTTCTCCGCGGACAGCGATTATCCGAAAAAACTCGAGGCCGCCGGGCTGACCGAGCCCGGCAGTTTTTATTCGTACGCGGTGGGCAAGATCGCGCTGTGGGCGTCGAAAGGGGCGGCCTTCGATGTAAGTCGCGGATTAAGAATCTTGCTCGACCCGAGCATCAAGAAGATTGCGATTGCTAATCCGGAACATGCGCCATACGGACGGGCCGCGGTGGCTGCGTTGAAGCACGAGAACCTGTACGATCAAGTTTCAAGCAAGTTTGTCATCGGAGAGAACATTTCACAGACGGCGACCTTTGTGGCATCGGGTAACGCAGATGTGGGCATCATCGCTTTGTCGCTTGCTCTTTCTCCCACGATGCAAAACGACGGTAAGTATGAAGAAGTGCCTCCCGCAGATTATCCGCCGCTTGAACAGGCCGCGGTTATCCTGAAGTCTTCCAAACAGAAAGAAACTGGCCACGAGTTTATTGCCTTTCTGAAATCTCCCGCCACAACGGAAATAATGCGGCAGTATGGATTTGCGGTGCCGAAACCCTAGCTGCGGATGGCTTTGCAACGTGGCCGGTTCACTGTGCAAAGCCTTCAGTAAGGCTTTTGCGGAAATTGCCGATAGGTGAGAAGTGCCCCCTCCATCGACCGCGTCGCAACCCGCGGCCATCGAGCCATTTCAGGAAAAGCAAATCGTCCCTGGGATGCGGTTCGTGGCCCGGCAACCAATCTTGACGGCGGAAGAGAAGATTTTCGGCTATGAACTTCTCTTCCGGGACGGCGTCGAGAATTGTTTCCGAAGCAGCGATCCCGAGGCTGCCTCGCGCAATACGCTCGATACCTCTTTGCTGGTGGGGTTGGATGTGCTTTGTGATGGGCGGCGAGCGTTTCTGAATTGCACGCGCGAAGTTCTGTTAAAAGACTACATCACTCTGCTTCCGTCAGAAAAGGCGGTCGTAGAAATTCTCGAATCGGTCGAATGCGATGACCTAGTCATCGAGGCCTGTCAGCGTTTGAAGCAGGCGGGTTACATGATCGCGCTCGACGACTTTGCGGTGGACGATCCTCGCGCACCCCTGACCGATCTTGCCGACATTATCAAAGTGGATGTGCGCGTGACGTCACGGGAAGATTGCGCCGCCATGGTGAAGCGCTATGGACCGTGGCGCAGCCGCATGCTGGCGGAAAAAGTGGAAACTCAGGAGGAATTTCAGGCAGCCAAGAAGGCCGGATTCGTATATTTTCAGGGATATTTCTTTCGCAAGCCGGAATTGCACAAAGCCCGTGAAATCCCGGCCAATCAGGCAAATTACCTGCGAATGCTGCAGGCGATTTCGCAACCCGAATTGGACCACCGGCTCATTGAGAATCTGGTAAAGGGCGAAGCATCGCTGTGTTACCGGCTGTTGTGCTATCTGAATTCCGCTGCTTTCGGATTCTCCAATGAGATTACGTCGGTACGCCACGCCTTGGCCGTTCTGGGCGAACGGGAGGTGCGGCGCTGGGTTCGGCTGGTGGTGACATTGAGCGCCGGTCAGGATAAAGCCAGTGATCTTGTGCTGTCGGCTCTGGTGCGTGCCCGCTTTTGTGAGCTGCTGGCACCCAAAATCCCTCATGGCGATTCCGATCTCTTTCTGATGGGACTACTTTCCATGATGGACGTCATCATGGATACCACCATGCAGAACGTGTTGGAGAATGTCGCGATCGATCAGGAAAGCCGATCCGTGCTGCTGGGCGGCGCCAGCCATTTGCGCCCGCTTTTTCAACTTATGCTGGCGCACGAATCCGGCGAATGGACGAAAGCGGCTGAACTTGCTCGTCAACTTTCTATTCCGGCCGAAGAGTCGGGCAAGGCCTACTGGCAGGCGATGCAGTGGGCGAAAGAAGTCAGCAGCGGCGGCGGCTAGCGGGGGTCTTTGCTTTCGCCCGTTTGACACCCCACAGTACCCCTGTAAAATATAACCAGTCGTCCTTCCAGAAAACCGGGTTGCCCGATACATTGCCATCGTGGCGGAATTGGCAGACGCGCATGGTTCAGGTCCATGTACTCGCAAGGGTGTGGGGGTTCGAGTCCCTTCGATGGCACCAGCAGCAGAAAAATTAGGTCCTTCGCTAGGCTCAGGATTTCGCCTGCAGGCCCTGACGCCCGCAAAACGGCTCTGGCAAAGCAGATCCCTCGCGCTGCTCGGGATTTCGGCTGGAGTCTCCCGCCTGCGCTGGCGCTTGGCTCACGCCTCCAAAGCGCCTCAAGTTCGAGTCCCTTCGATGGCACCAGCAGCAGAAAAATTGGGTTGTTCTAGCTCTTCAGTTTCAGTAAATACTGCACTCGCCATTTCAGGCATGTAGGCCGTTCGGCTCTATCTGACCAGGCTGTTTTTCGGGTATTATTCGTGCGCCTGATGGAGGTATCCATGAAACTTACAATCTTTGCTTATTTTTCTGCTTTGATCGTCCTAAATTCGTATTTAGCTTTTGGCCAGTCGCAGGAGAGGGTCTTGTGGAGTTTTGGCGGCTCTGCGAGCGATGGCGCGCAACCATTCAGCAGCTTGATCTTCGATGGCGAGGGCAATCTCTACGGAACGACGTCTCTTGGCGGGTCAGCAAGCGTCTGCCCGTTTGTTCCCTGTGGGACTGTGTTTGAGTTATCTCCAAACTCACAGGGCGGATGGACTGAGGCCGTCTTGTATTACTTCTGCTCGGAGGTCGTCGGTCGAGTGTGTCTCGACGGTTCAAGCCCACAAGTCGGATTGGTCATTGATCCGGCTGGAAATCTCTACGGAACTACTTCCACAGGTGGAAGCAGTAGTTGCCCTTATAGCAATGGATGTGGGACTGCGTTCGAGCTTTCACCCCCGGCAGTTTCGGGCGGGGCTTGGACTTATTCTGTGCTTTATACCTTTTGCTCCGATCTTGAAAATGACAAATGCATGGATGGTGCGTGGCCGTATGGCCAACTAGTCTTCGATAAATCTGGCAATCTTTACGGAACCACGGTTCTGGGAGGGCCTAGCAACAACTACGGGGGTACAGTATATGAGCTGACTCCAAGTTCTAATGGCTGGCAGCATACAGTTTTGTATAGCTTTTGCGTCGTGGGTCAAGGGGCGGGCTGTACGGACGGTACACGACCCATAGCAGGAGTTACTTTTGACAAGGCAG
>JBEKTR010000158.1:0-8634 GCA_049515835.1 Terriglobales bacterium | reverse complement strand
GCCGAAACGCTGGCCAGTGTTCCTCATATTCTTCTGGGTGGCGCGGAATGGTATGCCGGTCTTGGGCCGGCGAAGAACGGCGGCACGCGTCTATTCTGTCTCGCCGGAGATTTGGAAAAACCGGGCGTTTACGAACTCGCCATGGGCTACAACCTCAAGAAGATGATTTATGAGGTCGGCGGCGGCATTCCGAATGGCCGCAAGCTGAAAGCTGTTGTCCCCGGCGGGTCGAGCACCCCGATTTTGCTTCCCGAAGAAATTGATGTCGCCATGGATTTTGATTCTGTCGCAAAAACCGGATCGATGCTTGGCTCCGGTGGAGTCGTCGTTCTCGATGACACGGTTTGCATGGTGAAGTTCGCCTTGCGGACGATGAGGTTTTACCAGCACGAAAGTTGTGGCTGGTGCATACCCTGCCGGGAAGGTACTGACTGGCTGAAAAAAACGCTCACTCGCTTCCACAACGGCGCAGGGTTGAAGAAAGACATCGACAATATGTATTACCTTTCGGAAAACATGCTGGGCCGGACATTTTGCCCACTTGGCGACGCAGCAGCGATGCCCATGATGGCATTCGTGAAAAAATTCCGCAAAGAATTTGAAGATCACTTGGACGGCAGGCCTTGTCCTTATGAAAAAACTGCAGAGCCGGCACTGGTTTAAAGACGAATTTCATGGCTGACGCACCCAAACTCGTAAGTCTCACCGTGGATGGCAAGAAGCTCACTGCCCCGGCAGGGTCACTGCTCATTGATGCCTGCAAGAACGTGGGCATCGAAGTCCCCTCCTTCTGCTATTACCCGAATCTGTCTCTGCAGGGCGCATGCCGCATGTGCCTCGTCCGCGTGGAGAAGATGCCCAAGCTGCAAACCGCCTGCACCACGGTGGTGGGCGAAGGCATGGCGGTGGTTACCGATAGCGAAGAGATCAAGCAGGCTCGTAAAGGAATGGTCGAGCTACTACTCGGCAACCATCCGCTGGATTGCCCGGTATGCGATGCCGGCGGCGAGTGCGAATTGCAGGACATGACTTTCAGCTACGGCGCTGCCGAATCAAAATACATGGAACCGAAGAACCACAAGGACGAACAACAATGGTCGCCGGTGGTTTACTTCGACCGTCCGCGCTGCATCTTGTGCTATCGCTGTGTGCGGGTCTGCGGTGAGGGCATGGACGTTTGGGCGCTGGGCGTGCAGAACCGCGGCGTCAGTTCCGTCATCGCGCCCAACAAAGAAGACCACCTTGAGTGTGAAGAGTGCGGCATGTGCATCGACATTTGCCCGGTTGGGGCGCTCACCTCCGGCGCGTATCGTTACAAGACTCGTCCCTGGGAAATGAATCACGTGGGTACGACCTGCGCCCATTGCGCTGACGGCTGCAAGACCACGTTGGGTGTGCGTCGGGCAGACGACGGGTCGGAAATCGTTCGCGGCGACAATCGCGATAAGAGTGGTATCAACAACGACTTTCTTTGCATGAAAGGCCGGTATGCCTTCGATTTCGCCAATCATGAAGACCGCCTTACCCAGCCTCTCATCCGCAAGAACGGCAAGCTCACTCCCTCGACATGGGAGGAAGCGTTCGAACTCGTAGGCAAGAAGCTGAATGAAGTTCGCATGCGCGACGGCGGCTCGGCTATCGGCGTGATCGGCTCGACGCATACAACCAACGAAGAGAATTATCTCTTGCAGAAATTCGCGCGCGTGGTGCTCGAGACCAACAACATTGACCATCACCGTACTGCCGACTTCCCTGCCCTCGCATCCGCAGTATCCGGCAAACAGGAAATCACTGCCAGCATGCGCGACGTGTACAACGCGCCGGCGGTTTTGTTGATTGGCAACGATCCTACCGAGCAGCATCCGTTACTGGCTTGGCAGATTCGCAACAACGTTCGGCTGCACGGCGCAAAGCTCTACGTGGTGAATTCGCGAGAGATCAAGCTGCGGCGCCAAGCAACGACCTTCGGTTTGATTCCAGCGGAAGCCGAGCCAAAAATAGCTGCGTATCTAGCGGGAGACGACTCTGTCCTCGGTTCGCTAGGCACCGACACCGGCTGGTCCGCGTTGCGCGACAAGCTGCGCGGTGAGCAAAATCTGGTCATCGTCTTTGGTTCTGAAATCCGCGGTAAAGCGGTCACCTCGCTCGCTCATTTTGCAGCCAGCATTCCAGGCGCAAAAATCATCGCCCTCGCCGACTATTCGAATTCGCGTGGCGCCGCTGACATGGGTCTTTACCCAGACCTCCTTCCTGGATACGTGCCTGTTGCCGCTGCACAAAGCGAATGGGCGCTCCCTGCTTCAGCCGGTCTCACAATCTCGCAAATGGCTGATCGCGCAAAAGCCGGCAAGTTAAAGGCGCTTTATGTTGTCGGGTCCAATCCGGTGGCCCGCTACGGTCTGCGTCCGGATGCATTTTCGGGCAGCTTCTTGGTCGTACAAGATATGTTTCTAACCGAGACTGCGACCATCGCCGACGTAGTGCTGCCCGCCACGAACCTCTATGAGAAATCCGGCACTGTCACCAACACCTGCGGCGACTTACAGATCGTTAAGAAAGCCAGCGAAGTCAATGGCCCGAAATCGGATTTTGAAATGATTGTCCGCATCGCCGACGCCATGGGCTTCGATGTGCGTGGCCTCGTCCCCTTCGGTCGCGGCGAATCGGCGGACATGGGCCAGTCTCGTGGCGCGCAGTCCGGCGAAGCCGACCGTCATAGCGTATGGCTCGAAGCCAATGGACTTGAATCGAAAATGAGTCCCTTCGATCCCATGGCGATTTTCGATGAAATTCAGCGCATCGTTCCGGCCTATCGCGTATCTCGCCTGAATTTGCTCGCTGGTAATGACGAGCACACGCAACTATCGCAAGGCGGCGCGGGCATCGAGCAGGATCCGGATTTGATTGTTCCCGCAAACGATAATTTATTCACTTCGGGGACCCTGGGGCGGTATTCCCGGGCGTTGAATTCTGTTATGGAAAATCGTAACCGTACACCCGAAGAAGTGGCAGCCGACTAAGCCAGGTTAGGACAAACGCAATCGTGAATGTTGGAATTTTCATTCTCGTTTCTGTAATCAAGATCGCGCTGGTGTTCTTCATCCTGCTGACCGCGGTTGCTTATACCGTTTGGCTGGAGCGCAAGGTCGTGGGACACATGCAGAACCGCTGGGGTCCCACGCGTGTCGGGCCGTTCGGCCTCCTGCAACCCGCCGCCGACGGGGTGAAATTCCTTTTTAAAGAAGACCTGACGCCGCCACACGTCCACAAAACGCTATACATCGCAGCGCCCATGATCGCGGTGGCCTTCGCTCTGACGTCCATCGCCGTCATTCCCTTTGGCAATTGGGTCGTATTGGGCGATATCTATACACCGCTGCAAATCACTGATGTCAACATCGGGCTGCTCATCATCCTCGGCCTGACTTCTCTGGGCGTTTATGGCATTGCGCTCTCGGGCTGGTCGTCCAATAACAAATATTCCCTACTCGGCGGACTCCGCGCCAGCGCGCAGATGATCAGCTATGAAATAGCCCTCGGTCTCTCTCTGGTTGGGGTTCTGATTCTCTCTGGCAGTTTCAGCTTGCGCGAAATTGTGGACGCACAGGCCGGTCATTTTTGGGGATTTATTCCCAAGTGGAACATCTTTTACGGCGGCCAATTCGTTGCCTTTTTCATTTACCTGATGGCCGCCTACGCTGAAACCAATCGTATTCCATTTGATTTACCGGAAGCGGAAACCGAGCTTGTCGCCGGCTACCACACCGAATACAGCGCCATGAAATTTGCCATGTTCTTTATGGCGGAATACGCCAACATGATCACGGTTGGATGCCTGGCGACAATTTTGTTCCTTGGCGGATGGCACGGGCCAATCTTCGGGCCATACATCTTGCAAACGATTCTGCCCGTGTTTTGGTTTGTGGCCAAAGTTTTTGTGTTCATGTTCATATACATTTGGGTGCGCGGCACGTTGCCGCGCTTCCGTTATGACCAACTCATGGCCTTCGGTTGGAAATTTCTCTTGCCGCTGGCCATTGCGAATCTGGTCATTACAGCATTCATAGTTGCGCTCAAGTCGTAAGCAAATAATCATGCACCTGATTTTGTTCTTAATTTTCGGAGCAGTCTGCGTGGCGGGGGCGGTCAATCTGCTCTTGCAACACCATCCTATTGATAGCGCGCTCTCGCTCGTCGTCGTGATGGGAGCACTTGCGGCCGAATATCTCTTGCTCGGCGCGGAGTTCGTCGCCGCCGTGCAGGTCATCGTCTATGCCGGCGCCATCATGGTCCTGTTCGTTTTCGTCATCATGCTTCTGAACGCAGGCGAAGAAGCCCGCTCCGGTGGCAGCCGCGTGGCGTGGATTTTCGGCGTTCCCGGCATGCTCATCGGCAGCATTTTGATGGCCTGGATATTACTCAAACATTCTGGCACCAGCCGTGTCGAGATCGGCGCTTTGCCCGGTTCTCCGCAGGATATCGGCTGGCTCCTGTTTCACGATTACCTACTGCCTTTTGAAGTCACATCCATTCTCGTTCTTATCGCCATCATGGGAGCGGTCGTGCTGGCCGGTCACGCCCAGTCGCAAACCCGTGCGATAGAAAAGAAGGAGGGCTGATGGTTCCGCTTTCCTATTACTTGATTCTCAGCGGCATCCTGTTCGCTTGCGGGGTCACAGGATTTCTCATCAAGCGCAACCTGATTACGATTTTTATGTCCATTGAGCTCATGCTCAACGGCGTGAATCTCTCCTTTGTCGCATTTGCCGCACAATGGCACGCGCTAAGCGGACAGATTTTCGTTTTCTTCGTTATGGTTGTTGCAGCTGCCGAGGCCGCCGTTGGGCTAGCTATTATCATCGCCGTTTACCGCACCCGCGAAACTTTGAACGTGGATCAGATAAACCTGCTCAAACTATGACGCCGAATCTACATCTCTGGCTGATTCCGTTGCTGCCGCTCGCCGGTGCGGCCATCAATGGTTTCCTGGGTAAGCGCTCCTCGCGGCAAGCCGTCTCCACGGTTGCGCTCGTATTTTCGGGTGCGGCATTCGCCATGGCTTTATGGGTGGTGAGCCAGTTCTCGTCGCTTACGCTCCCGTATATAGAAACTCTCGCGCCCTGGATTCGCGCCGGTGCCTTTCAAGTAGACTTTGCCTTTTACCTCGATCAGCTTTCGCTCATTATGCTGCTCGTGGTCACAGGCGTGGGCTTTCTGATTCATATTTACTCAGTCGGCTACATGTGGGAAGAAGGCGGTTTCTATCGCTTCTTCACCTATCTGAATCTATTCATGTTCTTTATGCTGACGCTAATCCTCGCCAGCAATTACCTGTTGATGTTTATCGGGTGGGAGGGCGTCGGCCTCGCGTCGTACTTACTGATCGGGTTCTACTTCCTCAGGGATTCGGCGGCCTCCGCGGGCAAGAAGGCATTTATCGTCAACCGCATTGGCGACTTCGGGTTCCTCATTGCTTTGTTTCTTCTCATCAAGCACTTCGGCTCTTTGAATTACGCGGAACTGGCCCACGTCATATCGCCTTTGCATATTGAAACCCATGCTGGATTGTTCACCGCCATCGGCATTCTTCTGATGGTCGGGGCCGCCGGCAAGTCCGCGCAGATTCCGCTCTATGTCTGGTTGCCGGATGCAATGGAAGGCCCGACGCCGGTTTCAGCTTTGATTCACGCCGCCACCATGGTCACCGCGGGCGTATATATGGTTTCGCGGTCCCACGTGATTTTCGACCGGGCGCCTTCAGCCATGACGGTCGTTGCCATCATTGGCACTTTGACTGCGTTTTTCGCCGCAACGATCGGTATTACCCAGACTGACATAAAAAAAGTTTTGGCTTACTCCACCGTGTCGCAGTTGGGCTATATGTTCCTGGGCTGTGGCGTGGGTGCATTCTCTGCCGGAATCTTCCACTTGATGACGCATGCGTTCTTCAAGGGCCTGCTGTTCCTTGCTGCCGGTTCCGTAATTCACGCGGTTGGCGGGGAGCAGGACATGCGCAAGATGGGCGGCCTGCGCACCAAGATTCCGTGGACTTTCTGGACCATGACCGCTGGGACGTTCGCCATCGCTGGCATCCCGCCGCTGGCAGGATTCTTTAGTAAAGACGAGATTCTCTGGCAGGCGTCGCGCGTTAGCTTGATTTACTGGGGTGTTGGCGTCTTCACGGCTTTCTTGACTTCGTTCTATATGTTCCGCCAATGGTTCATTACTTTCTTTGGCGAATATCGTGGAGAAGCACATGATTCGCACGAGCATGGCGGTCATGGCCACGATTCGCACGGAGACGATCACGGCCATGGTCATGGCGGTGTTCACGAAAGTCCTGCCCTCATGCTCGGGCCTCTTGTGGTCCTTGCCATTCTCTCCGTCGTAGGAGGATGGGTAGGCATCGGCAACCGCTTTGAGAACTTCCTCGCACCGGTCTTTCATTCGACGGCGACGATCAGCGCGGATAGCTTCGATGCTCCCGCCGTTTCAACGGAATCAACGTCACCCGAATCACTGAGCCCTGCGTCGAAAAGCGAAGAATCCGGCAAGAACACCGAACTTCTCTTTACCGCAATTTCTGTTGGAGCCGGGGTACTTGGCTTCCTGCTGGCATGGCAGTTGTACTACCGCCGTCCCGAGCTTCCCACGGAAATCGCTGCCAAGCTCGGCGGCTTTTATTACACCGTTCTCAACAAGTATTACGTGGACGAAATCTATGCCGCCGTTATCGTCAAACCGCTGATTGCCTTTTCTTCCGCCGTGCTCTGGCAAGGCATTGACCGGGGAATCATTGACGCCACGCTGGATGGTTCCGCCGAAGGCGCACGCGAAGTCTCCGACTCCATGCGCCATATGCAATCCGGAAACATTCGCTCCTACGCGGGTTGGGTGGCCGCCGGGGCGGCGTGCATCATCGTCTTTATGGCTTGGATGGCGGTGGGAACTCGATGAACATGGACACCTGGAACCCCATCATTCTGACGCTCGTCACTTTCGTCCCCCTCGCGGGCGCGCTCCTGCTCGTCGTGCTTCCCCGCCGCGACCGCGAAATCCGCGGGTTCGCGCTGTTCATTTCGTTGGTGGACTTCTTCTTGTCTTTGCATCTGCCGGCGCATTTCCATCGCAACCTCGCCGGATTCCAATACGAAATCGACAAGGTGTGGATCAACCACCCCAACATCCATTACCACCTCGGCATGGACGGCATTTCCATGTGGCTGGTCGTACTGACCACATTTCTCACGCCGCTCTGTGTGCTGATTTCATGGCACTCCATCCACGACCGCGTGAAAGAATTCTTCATTCTGCTTCTGATTCTGGAGACGGCGATGATCGCCGTGTTCGTCGCGCTCGATCTGTTTGCCTTTTACTTCTTCTGGGAAGCCACGCTGATTCCGATGGCGCTTCTCATCGGCATGTATGGCCACGGGCGCAAGGTTTATGCTGCGGTAAAGTTCTTCCTCTACACGATGATCGCATCGGTGTTCATGCTCGCCGCCATTCTCTGGCTCTACGCCCGCGTGGGCAGCTTTGACTTTGTCACCATTCAGAACGCGGTCCGCAGCGGCCAGGTCGCCGGATTTTCCTCCGCTTCGCTGTGGCTGTTTCTGGGCTTCTTTGTGGCCTTTGCCGTAAAGGTTCCCTTGTTTCCGTTCCATACATGGCTGCCGGATGCTCACGTGGAAGCGCCCACCGCCGGTTCGGTCTTACTGGCCGGCGTTCTCCTTAAGATGGGTACCTATGGCCTGCTGCGCTTCAATCTCGGCCTTTTTCCCGAGCAAGCTCGCGCCAATGCCCCGTGGATCATGGTTCTCGCGCTCATCGGCATTATCTATGGCGCGCTCGTCGCCATGGTGCAGCCCAACATGAAGAAGCTGATTGCCTATTCATCCATCAGCCATTTGGGCTTCGTGGTACTCGGCATCTTCAGTTTCACCCAGGCCGGACTCGATGGCGCCACTTACATTATGCTGGCCCACGGTATCTCTACTGGCGGATTGTTCATGCTCGCCGGCATTCTCTATGAGCGCCGCCACACTTACGAGATCTCCGAATTCGGCGGCATCGCCACACCCATGCCGGTGTATTCCACGTTCTTTTGTTTCGTCATGCTCGCTTCGGTAGGCCTGCCGCTGCTCAACGGCTTTGTAGGTGAGTTTCTAGTTTTGAGCGGAGCCTTTCAGGACCGGCCCATTTACGGCATTCTGGGTGCTACGGGAGTGATTTGGAGTGCCTGCTACCTGCTCTGGATGTACCAGCGCGTGTTCTTCGGGCAAATCACGCACAAGGTTAACGCCTCGCTGCCTGACATGAATTTGCGCGAACAGCTCGCGGTTCTACCGGCTTGCATCGTCGCCCTCGTCATGGGCGTTGCCCCTTTGCTTTGGTTAAATGCGATTGACCCAGCCGTGCATGCCGCGCTCACGCCTTATGCGAATTTTGCCGCGCAAGTCGCCACCAGGATGGTGGGCCAGTGAACCCGACTCTGATGATTCCGCAATATCCCGACTATATCCGCATTCTGCCCGAGCTCGTCCTGTCGATCTTCGGCATGGTTATCATGCTGCTCGACCCGCTCCTCGATGATCGCCGCAGCCGCAGTCTTTCCGGCGCCCTGGCTTTGATCGG
>JBEKTR010000157.1:0-8783 GCA_049515835.1 Terriglobales bacterium | reverse complement strand
CGGGTTGTTGAACACGACCTGCCGAGAACTCGACCACGGCGCGTTCCATGGCATCAATAAGCGCGGGCATTCTTAAACGCGCGCGGACATCTTCCTCCGAAAACAGCCGTGGCACTTTGGGGAACGAGCTCATTCGGTGATGATGCGGTCTGCCCACTCGACCATCGAAACAAAGATGGTTGGATTTCCAAACTTGGCGCCCCATTGATTTAGGTCTGCTTCCGTGATTCCACGGGCCCGGGAACAGGCCCCGCAAGCGAAAATCTGCACCTTCCTCGCTACAAGCTTGGCAAAGGTTTCACTGAGTGGCGGCCAGCCCACCGGTGTAATTGCATCGACTGTAGCCTTGCGCATGGTATAGGTGGCCTCGCCGAGCAGAAAAATCTGCACTTCATGTCCCGCCTCTGCCAATGCAAGCCCGTGAAGAAAAGGCAAGGAGGCTCGAGTGGGATCATCGGAACCCCAAGCGCTCTTCATCATGATCTTAAGTTTTTGTGAAGCCGGACGTTCTTCCGCGTGGGCTAGAGCCCAAGCGAACATCGGTAATTGGGCGAACCAGGTAAATAGTCTGCGCCGTTCCATATTCAACTCCACCAATTGAATTTGATTAAGAAAACAGGGTTGCGGCACAGTCTACTCTTGGGTACGTATCCCGGCAATGTTAAATCGAACTGGCGTCTAAGTTTTTGGAGACATCCGCGACTACAGTCTGAGATACGGCAACTTTGTAGACAATTGACTTAGTATTGGTACTTCTAAATATGTTCCGCACTCGTTTTCAAAAGCAAGTACTCACAGAATTTCTTCCTCCTGCGCGCAACGGGAAAAAGCAGAAAGTCATTATTCTCTGCGATGGCATGCCGTCCATTCCACGGAAGCAGCCTTTGGCTGAGTGGTTGGCTGCGAAGGGTTATTGGGTGTTTTATCCCCGATATCGCGGCACGTGGGAGAGTGGGGGCGAGTTTTTAATGAAGTCGCCGCATCAGGACATACTCGACGTGTTGGATTGCCTGCCGGGCGGATTTAGCGACATCGCCTTTGGCAAGCGATTTTCCGTCCGTCCCGATGAAATCTTCGTGATTGGCGGAAGTTTCGGCGGCGCCGCGGCGATTTTATGCTCACTCGATCCGCGTGTGAAAAAAGTAATCGCCAATTGCGCGGTGGTGGATTGGAACATTCTTCGAGAATCCGAAAAAACGGAAACGTCCAATTTGAGCTATGCATCTTATATTCGGGACGCATTCGGTGCCGGATATCGGCTGACACAGAAAAACTGGAACAAGCTTTACTCCGGGAGGTTCTACAATCCGGCGCAACATATTGACCAGATCACTCCAGCGAAGATCTTAATGTTTCATGCAAAAGATGATCCTCATGTTCCGTATAGGAGCGTGCGACAGTTCGCCGCCGAAACGGGCGTCAAGCTTCATTCCCTGCGCACGGGCGGTCACATTAGTACGGACTGGGTCGTTCGACGCTTTTGGGCAAAAATCAAGACGTTTTTCGAGTCTCGGTAAGCGCTGTCCGGCCCGCTATTTGCTCCTTCGCAACGTAGATTTAAAATGATTTTGGAGGAATTGCCTTGTCCACACTTGCTCGCTATACGTTATTCATCGTTCTAACCCTCGTAGGTGTCTGTGCCGGCGCGCAGAATGCGCCGGATGGCCAGGCAGTTTTCAAAAAGAAGTGCGTCATGTGCCACGGAGTGGATGGCAAAGCCAACACCGATATGGGTCGGCAGCTGAATGCCCTCAGCCTGCTGTCCGACGATGTACGTAAGCTGAGCCCGGATGAAATGAAGCAGGTGATCACGGACGGTAAGGACAGCATGCCATCGTTTGCCGACCAATTATCTCCCGAAGAGATCGCTGCGGTTATCGGCTACGTGCGTACGTTGCAAAAAACCTCGCATTGATTTTCCAGCAGTGGAAACTTGAGGGAAGAGTTTGAGAGGGACCTTTTGAGTGTGTCGCATAGTCCTGCTCGAACTAGAATTACTGGATAGACTACACATGGCGACGCTGACTCCAACCATCGGGAAGCCTGTTCCGCAACCGAAAACTGGCGGCGGTGGACGCCATCCAGGCCCTCCGCCCAATATTGGTGGCGGCGACGGACGCGGCGGAGATAATTTTTACAACTACGGCCCGCGTCTTCGCCGGGCGCGGTTAGGGTTGCTGTTGGCGATGGCGCCTATCGTCACGCTGTTTGTTGTTCTTACGCTCGTTTATCTCGTGCGCCGCGAAACCGTCGTGCTCGACCCTTCAGGCTTGCACTACATTAGTCAGTGGAAGCCGGTTGTACTGCCCCTTAGACTTCTCCTCATCAATACCCTTCTGCTGTTCTTGAGTAGCATCACGGTTGAGATGGCGCGCCGGCAGATTACTTTGCAATCCGCGCTTGCTCCCGTGCGATCAATTCCTGGGGTTACACTGGGCCGCGAATTTCATTTTCCCTGGCTGGCCTGTACAGTCGGGCTGGGATTTTCGTTTCTCGGCGGTCAATGGCTGGCGTGGCGCAACCTTGCGGCTCATGGCTTCTTTATCGCCACCAGCGCCCGGAGTTCATTTATTTATGTACTGACTGCGACCCATGCGCTGCATCTGTTCGGAGGTTTGCTCGTTCTGCTGTACACTTCCACCGTCTCGATGCTCAATAAATCCATCGAATCGCGGCGGATTGTCGTGGACGTGACTGCCTGGTATTGGCACTTAATGCTCCTGCTTTGGATTTACGTGTTTGCCTTTTTGTGGATCGCCCGCTGAGCCGGCGCAAATCGGCTGCATAGGAGAGCTAGGCTCTCCCTAAATTCCAGACCATCCCTTCGATTTATAATAGAAAGATTCCCTACCGGTCCGGACGCTATCTGGTAAGCAGCGGGCTGCTTTTGCAGCCGACCCGCAGGATGGGAGGGGATCCTACAGCGAATGCCAAACGAAAGCATTGTGGTTCGCGGCGCACGCGTCCATAACCTGAAAAACGTTGATTTTGAAATCCCGCATAACGCGCTGACGGTAGTCACCGGCGTTTCAGGTTCAGGGAAATCCTCGCTCGCCTTCGACACGATTTATGCCGAAGGTCAACGACGGTACGTGGAGTCGCTGTCAGCTTATGCGAGACAGTTTCTCGAACGAATTGAAAAGCCCGATGTGGATGTGATTGATGGCATTGCACCGGCAGTAGCCATACGGCAGAAGAATTCCACGCGCAATCCGCGCTCCACGGTTGGCACGGCGACGGAGATATACGATTACTTACGCCTGCTTTTTGCCCGCATCGGTCGAACTTATTGCCTTCATTGCGGAACTGAGGTCAAGAAAGACACCGTGGATGAGGTCGCAGCAACGATCCTCGGTCTTGGCGACGGAACACGGTTGAATGTATTGTTCCCTCTGCACGCGATTCCCGCAACCGAGCCTAAGGCCAAAGCGGCGCGAGGAAAAAAGAAGGCTACGGCCGCACCGCCAATTCCTGACAGCCTGAAGATTCGCCTGAATGATCTTCGCCAGCGCGGATTCAACCGGCTGTATCAGCAGGGACAAATCTTCGAATTTTCCACACCGGAATCGTTGCTCGACGTAAATTTTGCCGAGCCTGTATTTCTTCTCGTGGATCGCATCGCGGTATCAGTCGAAGCGCGGGCGCGCATCGTGGACGCCATTGAGAGCGGTTACCGGGAATCGGGAGAAGTAATCTTCGAGACATTTCCCCGCTCCGACGATGTCGAACCTTCGCGCCGCCTGCGTTTTTCGCAGCGATTTGAGTGCAAGAATGATCTCACGAAATACGACGAACCCGAGCCCCGGCTGTTTTCGTTCAACAATCCTTATGGAGCCTGCCCGCGCTGCCAGGGATTCGGCAACACCATCGATTTCGACATGAACTTGGTAATTCCCGATCCGTCGAAATCGCTGAATGGAGGCGCCATTGAGCCCTGGACGAAACCCAAAGGCAAACCATGGATGGCGGAATTGCGGCGCTTTGCCCGGCAAAAAGACATTGCGCTGGATGAGCCGTGGTCTGACCTGACTTCAGAACAGCAGCGCTTGGTCACGGACGGCGACGGGAAGTTTGAAGGCATTCGCGGCTTCTTTAACTATCTGGAACGTAAGAAATACAAGCTGCACGTGCGTGTTTTCTTAAGCCGCTATCGCGGGTACTCGCTATGTTCCGCTTGTAATGGAACACGCCTTCGCGTCGAAGCGCGGCAAGTGAAAATCAACGGCAAGAACATCTGCGAAGTGTCCGCGATGACGGTTGAGCAGGCAGAGCAATTTTTCGCGAATCTCAAGCTTACGGCGCAGGAAGCCGGAGTCGCGGAACGATTGCTGCAGGAGATACTGGAACGATTGCGATTCTTGAATGAAGTCGGTCTGGAATATCTCACGCTCGATCGGCTGTCGGCCACGCTTTCGGGCGGTGAAGCACAACGAATTCAACTCGCCACTTCGCTTGGCTCACGGCTGGTCGGAACACTTTACGTGCTCGACGAACCCTCCATCGGATTGCACCCGCGAGATACGCATCGCCTTATTAACATTCTTCATGGTCTGCGTGATTTGGGGAACACCATTCTAGTGGTTGAGCATGATCCTGACGTCATGCGCGCGGCGGACACTATTCTCGACCTTGGTCCGGGCGCTGGCGAGAACGGCGGGACGGTCACAGCCGCGGGCAACTATGAACAAATTCTAAGAATGCCAGCATCGCTTACAGGGCGCTATCTATCGAATGAGTTGCGAATTCAGTTGCCGAATGCGCGCCGCAAGCCGGGCCGCGAGCGCATCGAAATTCGTGGGGCCAAAGCCCACAACTTGAAGAAAATTGATATTTCGATCCCGTTGGGAATAGTGGTAGCAGTTACCGGTGTTTCGGGTTCCGGAAAATCGACACTCGTCCACGATGTCCTATATCAGGCGCTATCCGCGGCGAAGAAATTAACCAACGGCAACCCACTGCCGCCATCGGCGAATTGGGAAAGTATCGAAGGCGACGACTACATTGACGACGTCGTTCTGGTGGATCAATCCCCCATTGGACGGACGCCCCGGTCGAACCCAGTGACGTATATCAAAGCGTTCGACGGAATCCGCGAATTGTTTGCTTCACTTCCAGAATCCAAGAAGCGCGGTTTTTCTGCCGGTCACTTTTCCTTCAACATCCCCGGGGGCCGTTGCGAGACTTGTCAGGGCGACGGGACGGTCACTGTGGAAATGCAGTTTCTCGCCGACGTCGAGCTGATCTGCGAAGACTGCAAGGGGACCCGCTACAAGGCGCAGGTGCTCGAAGTTCGCTACCGTGGAAAGAATATTCATGAGGTACTCGATCTAACGGTCAAAGAGGCACTGCATTTTTTTACCGGCGTGCCCAAGATTGTCGAAAAATTGCGTGTCCTCGAAGAAGTCGGCTTGGGATACCTGCGCCTGGGGCAATCCGCGACAACGCTCTCCGGCGGAGAAGCCCAGCGTATGAAACTGGCGGCACACTTGCAACCCGCGAGCCGTGACCTCGGGCGACCCGCCAATGGCGTGCCGCGGCGCCGGATTCGCACTCTCTACATTTTCGATGAGCCCACTACAGGCCTGCATTTTGACGATGTGAGCAAACTTCTCTCAGCCTTTCGCCGTCTAATGGATGCAGGTGGTTCCATTCTCGTGATTGAGCACAATCTTGAAGTCATCAAGACCGCCGACTGGGTGATTGATCTGGGGCCAGAAGGCGGCGAACGAGGCGGACACGTGGTCGGAGCAGGCACTCCTGAAACCATCGCCCAACTGCCAAATTCATATACTGGAAAATATTTGGCGCCGCTACTCGCGCTCAGTGCCCATGTGGACTCCAAACATGATGCCGCGAGTTAAATCATCCCGAGCTAGATCATATCGGCCGTCCCTGCGCTTAGCTTGCCTCCACTTGGCATGGATGGTCCTCGCATCACAAGCTCTTGCGCAATACAGCACCGAGACAGTGCGCCACCACAAGGTTGCGGAGCAGGACCCAGTTGCCGCAGATTTGTTCCATGCAGAAAATGCAATCGAAAAGAAGGACTATGTCACGGCCGAGCCGCTGCTTCAGAAGGTCGTCTCCGCCGCCCCCGACAACTATGCCGCATGGTTCGACCTCGGATTCGTTTATCACGCGCAGGGCAAGGATGACGACGCGATCGCGGCTTATCGCAAATCTGTCGCGGCGAAGCCGGATGTTTTTGAGTCGAATCTGAATCTAGGGTTGATGCTGGCACAAAGCCACCAACCGGACGCAGCGCAATTTCTGCGGGCCGCCACAACCCTCAAGCCGACCGCGAATGTCGACGAAGGTCAGTCCCGCGCGTGGCTATCGCTCGCGCACGTGCTCGAATCGTCCAATCCGCATGAGGCCCTCGAAGCGTATCATCGGGCCGCGGCGCTTCAGCCCGCCGATCCCGAGCCGTCTCTTTCTGCCGCGCGCCTATTGGAAAAGAGCGGCGATTATGCCGGCGCAGCCAAAGAGTGTGAGCAAGCCGTCAAGCGTGACGGATCTTCCCAGGAAGGCTTGACGTGCGCGGCTGAAATGCAACTGAAGAGCGGGAACTATTCCGCCGCTGAGCAAACGCTACAAAAGCTGGCAGACGCGCATCCAAGTGATCTAACGCCTCGCGTGCAACTCGCTCGGCTTTATTTGGGACAGGGGCAAAACGCGGACGCATTAATCGTTCTCAACGAGGTCTTGAAATTGGATCCGGCAAATCAAGCCGCGCAGACTGATCTTGCGCTCGTTTACTTCAAGCTCGGCAAGTTCTCTCAGGCCGAACCGATCTACCGCACGCTGGTGGGCAAGAACCCCAACGACGCCGACCTGCACGCGCGTCTGGGTCAGACGCTGCTTAAACAGTTGAAATACGCCGACGCTGAACACGAATTTATGACGGCTGTAAAGCTGCGGCCCACTTTTGGCGAAGCCTACGGTGACCTCGCGACCGCCGCGGACGAGAACAAAGACTATGAACTTGCTATCCGTGCCGTGAATGCGCGCGACCAATTGTTACCTCCGCTGCCGGTGGGCTATTTCATGCGGGCATCGGCTTTCGATCACTTGCGGGATTACAGGCAGGCGACAGAAAATTATCATCGCTTCCTTGCACTGGCCAATGGTAAATATCCCGATCAGGAGTGGCAGGCGCGGCACCGCCTGATCGCAATTGAGCCAAAGAAATGACCAGGCGCGCGCATGCCATCTCTGTGTTATTCCTGCTCGGCGCTAGTCTGATTGCCTCCGCCGGGAAAGAGCAGTCGCTACAGGAACTCGTTGATCATGCCCAATCAGCGCGCCCGGAAGACCGCCCCGTAATCTATGTCGAGATCATGGACCGCCAATTAAAAGTGGCTGACCAGCTCTATCGCGAAGGCAAAGTCAGCGACGCGCGAGGCGCGGTGGGCGATGTCGTCATCTATGCCGACAAAGCACATGACGCGGCACTCGCCACTTCCAAGAAGCTGAAGGGAATCGAGATCTCGCTCCGCAAAGCTGCTGCAAAACTACGGGACATAAGGCGATCCCTCGCTTTCGAAAATCAGGGCCCCGTACAGGCTGCGTCAGAGCACATCGAGCAATTGCGTACCGACTTACTGAATCACATGTTTGCCAAAGACTAGAATGCTGCGCCTCCTAAGACTCGCCTGCTGTTTGTTGCTGCTAGCGCCCTTCATGCGCGCCCAGCACCAGCATGATCCACTCACCGACGCGGAAATTGATCAACTGCGCGATACAGCGGTCGATCCGCTAGGCCGCCTTAAGCTATACATCGAATTTGCCCGCGCCCGCCTGACGGCCATCGACAAAGTCCGCGGCGATTCGAAAGCGGCCGATCGCGAGAAACAAACGCACGATCGCCTTCAGGAGTTCCTCGACATATACGACGAAATGGATGACAACATCGATAACTTCGAAAAGCGCGGCGACGACTTGCGCTCGCCTCTGACCCATATTATTCAGGCCGACAATGAATTTTCGGCAAAACTTCGGGCTTTACATGACGCATCCAGCGCGAACCCATCAGAAGCCACACAGTACCAATTTCTGCTTTCGGATGCTCTCGATGAAGTAACTTCCGCGAGCAAAGATCATCGCGCTCTGTTCGCCGAGCAACAAGAAGCAGCCAAACACAAGAAGAAGGCGCCGTCAGACGCCGGCCCTCCCGACATCCATTAGACCGCGTGCTAATCTGAGTTCAACGTGAGCGACCGTATTCTCCACATTTTTCAGGATGCCTACCTCAATCTGCGCCCCGAAATTGCAGTCCCTGAAATCTCCGTCAAGTTCTTCCCCTTCGCTAATATCAACAGCACCATCCGGATGCGCGAAGGCAAATTATTCGTCCGCATTTCGGACCTGCTCGAAGGTGCGCCGCAGCCCGTGTTGAGCTCACTGGCGCATATCCTCTTGGCCAAGATGTTCCGCAAGACGAGCGACCGGGAACATCTTCTGCGGTATCGCCGCTATGTGGCAAGTCACGAAATTGCTCGTAAAGCTCATCTGGTTCGCCAAATTCGTGGACGCAAACGCCTGGCCTCGCCGCGCGGTCGCACTTACGATCTGGACGAGATTTTCGACCGATTGAATGATCGGTTCTTTCATTCCCTGTTGGCGCGGCCCAGGCTCGCCTGGAGTGCGAATACGGCCCGCAACCGGCTGGGGCACTATGATCCCGCCCATAATGCGATCGTGTTAAGCCGCGTGTTCGACCATCCGAGAGTTCCGCGCGCTGCCGTCGAATACATTGTTTATCATGAGATGTTGCATCTAAA
>JBEKTR010000156.1:0-8803 GCA_049515835.1 Terriglobales bacterium | reverse complement strand
AATAAAAAGCGAAGAACAAGCGGAGATACAGGAAGGAATTCAAGAAAGTAAAATACGGCCCGATCCAGCCAATCGGGCCGTATTTGCTCGTGGATGCGGCAGCTCCGTGCACGCTCGAACCCGCATTCCCGAAGGAACACCCGGTCTCTCACCGCACGCCGCAGTCTCGCCCCAATCCGAAGATTGAAGCGCCGACTGGAGATTGCGTCACCGCAGTTCAGCCCTGCCTACCAGGAGGTTTATTCTCAGGAGGCCGCATCGCCGTTCATCCCCGTGTCACGCGTCATCTGCCATGTTGGTGGCGCGCTTTCGAGAATTTCGCCAGCAGTTCACCCTCGAGAACCGCCGGAACTGCCGTGGTTCGCAATGGAGCCGCGCGTAAACATCTCACGCAGCGCTTGAAGCACTCTGCGCGAAATCACTAACGCCCGCAATCACAAAATTGTTTACTTCTGTGCAGAAGCTGTGGACACCCGCAAATCTCTGTGGATACTATTGGAAAACTGGTACCGCCCGGAGGCGTTGGCTGGCAGGTTACCTTGGTGTATGCCCCCTCCTCCGGAAAGGCCGCGCGATGTTATACTGGTGTTGCGCTTACCACGGTTGTTGTGGTGCGGTTGCTCTAGTTAACACCTGAGATTTCCCGCCTCCGAATTTTCCCTCCGTTGATTGTGAAGCGTAATTTTGAAACAGACTGGCTTAGGGCCGCTGTGTTCACACGGATTTTTCACTAATCAAGACACGTGTACTCAGAAATCAATGCCCACCAGACAGAAAGAAACAAACCTATTTTGACGACACAATTTTCCGAACTGCCCATCTCCGCCCGTTTGCAGGAGCAACTTGCGGCAGCCAGTTTTACCACGATGACGCCGGTACAATCCGCAGCCATCCCACAAGCTCTTGCAGGCAAAGACGTTTTAGCGACTGCGCAAACCGGCACCGGCAAAACGCTGGCATTCTTGGTGCCGATGTTGGAGCAATTGCTGAAGCACCACGTCCCCGCCGTGACCGCCCTGGTGCTCGTGCCCACGCGCGAGCTTGCCATGCAGGTGGCTGAACAATATGACGCCTTGCGCGGAAACCGGTTGCCCGCGGCCGCTCAGGTCGTCGGCGGAATTCAAGAACGTTCCCAGCTCATGGCCATCCGCAAGGGCGCGCGCCTCATCGTTGCCACTCCCGGACGCCTGGAGGATTTTCTTGACCGCAAACTGGTAGATTTTCGCGGCCTCAATCTTCTGGTGCTGGATGAAGCCGATCGCATGCTTGACATGGGTTTCCTGCCTTCCATCCGCCGCATCGTTTCCATACTACCGGCGCAGAGGCAGACTCTCTGTTTCTCGGCTACCTTGCCCGCGCAAGTAGTGCAGCTCGTCAACCAGTACACTCGAAATCCTGTGCGTGTCGCATTAGGCTCTACCACCAAGCCCTGCGAAAACGTTCGCATACAGGCATTCGAGGTTTTGATCGACGAAAAGCAATCGTTGCTCGAGAGATTGCTGGATAAAGAAGACGGGACCTGTTTGGTGTTCGTTCGAACAAAACATGGCGCCGACCGCCTGGCCCACCGGTTAACCCGCGACGGCTTTGCCGCGACCGTGATTCATGGCGATCGCTCGCAAGCGCAACGTACTGCGGCGTTGACCGGATTTCAGCAAGGCCGCTTCCGTGTTCTGGTGGCGACCGATCTGGCGTCTCGGGGAATCCACGTGGAAGGCATTGCGCACGTTATCAACTACGATTTGCCCATGGTCGCGGATGACCTTATTCATCGTGTGGGACGTACTGGCCGCGCAGGAGAAACTGGCATCGCATCGGTATTTTTCGGCCGCGACCAAGCTGGCGATTTACGTTCCCTCGAGCGCACGCTTGGCCTGAGAATCGAGCGAAAGTCTGTTTCTTCATTGGGTCAGCAAAGTGTGGATACGACCAAAAACACGGATGCATCGAAGAACGCGGTTTTGGAGCCTGCTGAGAACCCGCGTAGCTCAATGCGCTCGGGATCCCGCTCGCGGCGTTCAGGCTCACACAAGGCGCGCGCCGCAGCGCAGCGTGACGTCGCGGTTGATACCGAGAGACAGTCGGAATCGAGAATGTCTCGCCTTCCCGGCGAGTCGTTTCAACTTCAGGCTAGTCGAGCTTAATCGTGTGTAGCGCGGGCGTCCTCGCCCGCCGCCTGCCATTCTGCCTTTGAAATGCGGGGGAGCGGACCGCAATGTCCGCTCCGCAGTTCGATTTCTAAAAGGGAATCCCACTCCACCGCCGGCCTTCGGGTCACTGGCGGGCAAGTAGTTGGTCTCCATCTTTCACGGTCTGCCTTTCACGGTCTCCGGCGAACGCGATACACTACCCCCGATGAGGATGAGTCTTCCCCGGCGCGTCTTTGCGGTTGTTCTTCTTTTTTCACTTTGCACTCCTGACCTCCTTTTTTCCAGCGCGTATAACGGCCGTCCCAAGCTGATTGTGATTCTGGTGATTGATCAGTTTCGCGGCGACTATCTGGAGCGATACCGCGATCAATTTGTCCCCAATGGATTCCGTTTATTGATGGACAAGGGCGCATATTTTTCCAACTGCAACTACGACTACGCGAACACGAGGACTGCGCCCGGACACGCGACGTTGCTGACGGGTGCCTACACCAACGGCCACGGCATTGTCGCCAATGAATGGTGGAACCCGGCGAAGAAGGCGTTTGTAACTTCGGTCGAGGATGATGCGACCAAGCTGGTTGGAATTTCCAGCAGCGATCCGGGTGCGTCACCGCATAATTTGCTGGCGGATACTTTGGGCGATGAGATGAAGCTGGCCACGCTCGGGAAGGCGCGTGTGTTCGGTATTTCACTGAAGGACAGGGCAGCAGTTCTGCCTGCGGGGTTTTCGGGCGAGGCATACTGGATTGACCACGAAAGCGGCGCATGGATTACTTCTTCTTATTACCGCGAGGCGTTGCCCAAGTGGGTACAGAATTTCAACGACAACAAGCGGAGCGAAAAATATCTAAACAAAGAATGGAGAGATGAGAACGGTAAAGTTCTGCGCACGACCGCGCCGCAGATGAACAAGAAGGGCAAGCCGATGGGATTTTATGATCTCGTCGGTTCGACACCATTCGCCAACGATTACGAATTTGAATTTGCGCGGGAGTTAATTACCTACGAAAAGCTGGGCGAAGGGCCGGCCACAGATTTGCTCGTAATCAGTCTTTCGGCGAACGATATTTTGGGACATCAGGTAGGACCGGATTCGCCGGAAATGCAATCCATGGCACTGACCCTGGATAAGCAGCTCGCGGAATTCTTTGATTATCTAGGCCATCAAATTGGGCTGGCGAATATCTGGATCGTGCTTTCCGCCGATCACGGCGTGGCGCCGTTACCGAGCGCCGCGTCACAACTGCACATTCCCGCCGCTAACCTTTCGGCGGAGGAGATGAAGCGGCAGGTCAACGATGCCCTAGGGGCGAGATTTGCCGCGGAAGCGGGGACCGAGTTCGTGACAGCCATTGACTATCCAGTTGCGTGGCTCAACCCCGATGCCTTCATTGCGCGCAAAGCTCTCGAGGCCACCGCCGAGGAGGCCACCGGAGAAGCGCTCAAGACGATCGGAATGCGAGGATACTTCACGAAATCGCAATTGGCGAACGGCGAAGTCCCGCAAACCGAACTGGGCCAGAAGTACTTGCACAGTTATTCGCCGGAAGCTGGATGGTATGTGCTGGGCGTCCCAGTCCCGTTCAATGTCGGATCGCTGGTCGGGACAGACCACGCTTCGCCTTACACTTATGACACGCATGTGCCATTGGCATTCTACGGCTTGCCATTTGTTCCGGGCACTTATCGCTCCCCTGCCGAACCAGTGGATATGGCGGTCACGCTGGCCTCGCTACTTGGCATTAACGCGCCCACGCATGCTGTGGGCCGAGTGCTAACAGAAGCCCTTGTTCCCCCGCAACCGCCGACGCCACAGCAGTCCGCGCAAGAGAAGCCCGCGCAGACGGGAGGACCTTCGCAATGAGCGCCGCGTCAACCCGAAACGTGGACCTCGGTGTGAGTTTCGCCGGCATTGCCCTGAAAAATCCCATTATCGCGGCCAGCGGCACATTTGCCTACGGGGTTGAGTTCGAGGACGTGGTTCATCTCAATCGTCTCGGCGGATTTGTGGTGAAAGGCTTGTCGCGGGAACCGATGGCGGGCAACCCGCCGCCGCGTTTGTACGAAACTGCTGCGGGCATGTTGAACGCGATTGGACTGCAAAATATTGGGGCGCGGGCTTTTATTGATGAGAAGCTGCCCAAGCTGCGCCAGATGAAAGATGTCGTTGTCTTCGCGAATGTGTTTGGCTACACGCGCGAAGATTACGAAGCGACTATTCAGATTTTGAATGAAGGCGAAGGCATTGCGGCTTATGAGCTCAATGTCTCCTGTCCCAACACGGCGCATGGAGGCATCCAGTTTGGGAGTGACCCGCGCTCGCTTGATGAAGTGGTGACCAAAGCGCGTCATGCCACGCAGCGGCCGCTGATCGTGAAGCTTTCACCGAATGTCACCAGCATTGCGCAAATGGCGCATGTGGCGCAGGAAGGTGGCGCGGACGCCATCTCGCTGGTAAATACTTTTGTCGGCATGGCGATTGATCCACTCTCCCGGAAGCCCCGCATTGCGAACGTGACAGCCGGGCTTTCCGGGCCGGCGATTAAGCCCATCGCTTTGCGGATGGTTTACGACGCGTCGAAAGCCGTGAAAATTCCGGTCATCGGCATGGGAGGAATTTCGACGGCAGCCGACGTTGCGGAATTTATGCTGGCTGGGGCTTCGGCCGTCCAGGTTGGCACGGCCAGTTATTGGGATCCGCGCGCGACCGAAAAAATTGTTGGTGAACTGGAACAGTGGTGCAGCGATCACGAAGTAGCGCGTCTCGCGGATCTGACGGGCGGATTGCAGACGGAATAATCGCCCTGCTCCATTCGGCAACCGCGAAGAGAAGATTTCCCACGGGAACAGCGTAAAAATGTAAGTTAGTTCGGTGCGTAGAGGCTGGCTAGCGCGCGGGACATCACGCGCTGCTCATCCGACCAGGTAGCACCACCGTTGGTCGAAGTCCGATAGAAGGCGCTCCAATTGGGAGTGAACCGGGAATCCATCCAAGCCACACGCACGGTTCCTGCCGCGCCTGCCGCAATTATCGGGAATGCTTCCCTCGCGTCAGATGGTGCGTTCGACAGTGCAGTCTTGGGAGACCACGTGTCCCCGTGAGTGGTGGAAGACGCGAAATAAACGCGCTCTGGCTGTCCGGCAGAAGTGCTGGAGGTCCAAAGCGCATAAAGTACGCCGCCAGAATCCGCTGCCAGGCTTATCTGTGCGCCCAAATATCCCCATGCGCAATGGTAAGCCGCGCATCCGTCAGGAACACGCGAAGTGTCCATCAAATTTGTCGCCCAGCGTCCGCCGCGCTCAAGCAAGCGGCTGATATAAAGATGAACGCGTCCACCGCTGTCGGCCGTGTAGCCGGCCCATGAAACATAAATGTTGCCGTCGCTATCCACCGTCGCGGCCCCTGCCAGTGCAGCGACGAAGCTTGCGCCCGCATGAACCACTCCGGAAGAAAATGCGATGCCAGCATTGTGTGAGACAGCAATCCAAAGCGCGTGGCCGCGGGTGAAGCCCACGTAAACATCCTGTCCGCGAGCGGCGATGACCGGATGCTCTGATTCCGCATCAAATTCACCGCGATCGGCAAGTACGAGCGACCAGCTCTGCCCAAGGTCTGAAGATTTGGCGACCATCAAATCTTGCTTATTGTTTTCCAGCCACGTCGCATAGACAATGCGATGGTCGCCTGCATCCACAATAATCTGAGGGGACGTTTGGCCCGAGCGAACGGGAGTCAAGGCGCGCGGCACGTCCCAATGTGCGCCCTCATCGTGACTGGAAACAAGCGTTAGCGAAGGAATTCGGCAACTCGTGCAGTCAACCGTGGATCGATACTGCGGGTATAAGACGTAAATGTGGCCGGAATCGTCGGCGGTCGTCGCCAATTCCCACTGGTCGCCCGTGGAGTCATTGGGGGACGGTGTGGACATGGCGGCAGCAAAAGTTGGAACGGCGAACAAAATCAGTGCCAAAGTAAGTAGGCGCACAGGCGTAAAGACAACAGCGCCGGATTGGGGTCGAACACTTGGAGCCACAAGAACCTCGGGTCAACTGGGGAGGTTACACTGCTTAAAATCTACCTTGTCGTGGGGCAGGGGTCAATCGGAAGATTACCGATCGGGAGATTCCGCCAGTGCTAATGCAGGGCATCTACAGAACTTTGCGATCTGAGCTTGACGGGTTTCCGAACCACTTGATATATTTATAAGGTTCCGCGAGTTTATTCTGGCTTGCCTGTATGTGAAGGCGCTGCGTTGCGGGTCCGTCAAACGCAAGGCAGTATCTGGAATCAGTTGAGCAACTAGACGCAACGTCTCGTAAGTAGGTTATGCTGCTAACGAGATTCCTCGCTGAAAGGCCCTGCGCACACCTTTCCCCCGTTGGAAGGCTATGTGGGGCAAAGCAGACGAAACGGAGCTACTCCCGCGCCTTAGTGCGGGCTTGGAGCCACCGTCGTCCGCGATAGTCCGAACGGGAAATTTGAAATTCCCTTGCGCTTGACGCGCGAGCGGAAGCATGGCTGGCGCATCGCCATCCAGACCCTGAATCGGGGAAAAGATTAAAGCGTAGATGGTTTTTGCTGCGCACGAGCGTGCGCGCCGCTATTGGTTCAGCGAGTGTGAGCGGCTGACGGAGTTTCAAGAGATTCACAGGGAAGGCTTTAAGGATAAAATGCCTACTTTCAATCAGTTGGTGCGAGATGGCCGGAAGCGGCCCCGGTACAAGACGGCCAGCCCTGCGTTGCAGGGATGCCCGCAAAAGCGCGGCGTATGCACCCGTGTTTACACCCAAACACCGAAAAAGCCGAACTCGGCGCTGCGCAAAGTCGCCCGCGTTCGCTTGACCAATGGGATTGAAGTTACTACTTACATCCCCGGCGTCGGTCACAACTTGCAGGAACACTCGATTGTGCTCATCCGCGGCGGACGTGTGAAGGACCTGCCGGGTGTGCGCTATCACGTTGTTCGTGGCACGCTTGATTCGGTCGGCGTGGCCGGCCGCAAGCAGAGCCGCTCGAAATATGGCGCCAAGCGCCCGAAAGAAGCGACAAAGTAAGGAATAGCTGACTATGCCGAGAAAAGGACACATCGCGAAGCGCACGGTTGATCCGGATGGGATTTACAACTCCGACCTGGTGACGAAGTTCGTCAACTGCATGATGTTTCAGGGCAAGAAGAGCACCGCCCAATCCATCTTCTATGAATCGCTGACGAAGTTGCAGGAAAAGGGCGGCGACGAGGCCATGAAGCTGTTCACCAAAGCCGTCGAAAACACCAAGCCGCTGCTCGAAGTGAAGAGTCGCCGCGTGGGTGGCGCGAACTATCAGGTTCCCGTCGAAGTGAATGCCGACCGCCGCACTTCGCTGGCGATCAGGTGGTTGCTGACTTATGCCCGTGCTCGCGGCGAAAAAGGCATGGTGGATAAGTTGACGAATGAGTTGCTGGACGCGGCCAACGGTAAAGGCGCGGCCATCAAGAAGAAAGAAGATGTGCATCGCATGGCTGATGCCAACAAGGCATTCGCGCATTATCGCTGGTAAGGACGTGCGCCAACCGCGCGAATTTGCGAGCGGCGCACTCAGGTCCTTCGGCGACGAAAAGCGAGTCGCCTCAGGATGACAAGTAATAAGAAGTAAGAAGTAACAAGAGAGCCCCAGAAGGAAGCAGAGAGATCGTGGCCAGAACAGTTCCATTAGAGCGTTGCAGAAATATCGGGATCATGGCGCACATTGACGCCGGCAAGACCACTACGACGGAGCGCATCCTGTTCTATACGGGACGCACGCACCGAATCGGAGAGGTCCACGAAGGCACTGCGACCATGGACTGGATGGAGCAGGAGCAGGAGCGCGGCATTACCATTACCTCCGCCGCCACGACCTGCACCTGGCGCGATATCCGCATCAACATTATTGATACTCCCGGGCACGTGGACTTCACCGCTGAAGTGGAGCGGTCGTTGCGCGTTCTGGATGGCGCAGTTGCAGTGTTCGATGCCGTGCACGGCGTCCAGCCGCAATCGGAAAAAGTCTGGCGGCAAGCTGACAAGTACGGTGTTCCGCGCATTTGCTTCATCAACAAGATTGACAAGATGGGCGCGGATTTTGAGCATGCTGTTGATACTCTCCGCAAGCGCCTGAATGCTAAGCCGGTCGCGATCCAAATTCCCATCGGTCAAGAAGATAAGTTCCGCGGCGTGGTGGACTTGCTCAACATGAAGGCCGTCGTCTGGAAAGACGAGACCATGGGCGCCGAGTATGTGGTCGAGGAAATTCCCGCCGAGCTGCAAAAGAAGGCGGAAGCTTTCCATGCGCAATTGGTTGAAACGGTCGCTGAAAATGATGACGAATTGCTGCACAAGTTTCTCGAAGGTGAAACCATCAAGCCGGAAGAGTTGCGGGCTTCGCTTCGCCGGTCAACTATCGCGTTGAAAGTATTTCCAGTTGTGGTTGGAACTTCGTTCAAAAACAAAGGCGTTCAGCCGCTGCTCGATGCGGTGGTGGATTATCTGCCCTCCCCTCTTGATATCGGCCTTACTAAGGGAACCAATCCGGGAACCGATCAGGAATTGACCCGCAAGTCCGACGACAAAGAGCCGTTTTCAGCCTTGGCTTTCAAAATCATGGCTGACCCCTTTGTCGGTCAGTTGAC
>JBEKTR010000155.1:0-8826 GCA_049515835.1 Terriglobales bacterium | reverse complement strand
CCGACGGTTTTCTTGAGTGCAAGGACGAGCGGCACGCAGAAAGCACAAACCAGAGCCAGGGCGCGAAAATCATCCACATAAGACCAGAGGCGCGCCTGCCCATCCAAAGAGCGGTCGAGGAGGGCCTGCGCCTGATGCAGGGCATCGGTGGGGGAAGCTCCCCGCGAGTGGAGATATTGCTGGAGGCCTAGCAGTCGGCTCTGCGTGTTGGGATTGGCCATGCTGAGGTCGTGTGACAGTTCGGTGCGATGCACTTGCTGATGGCGGATGACCATCGTATTAACGACTGCAATGCCGATGCTGCCGCCGATGTTGCGCAGCAAATTATAGAGACCGCTGGCATTGCCGAGTTGTTCGTTGGGAATGCCGGCCATGGTCGTGGTAGAAAGCGGGACGAAGATAAAGCCTGAGCCAAAGCCGCTGATAATGATGGCCCAGAGAAAGCTCCATTGCGAGATAGAGAGATCGGCCTCGCCAAACCAGATGCTGGCGGCGGCGAACATGCCGAAGCCGAAGATCATGAGCCAGCGGTTGTCCATTTTGCTAGTGAGAAAGCCGATGATCGGCATGGCGAGGATAGCGCCGATGCCGCGCGGGCTTACGGCCCACCCGGCGGCCAACGCGGTGTAGCCGAGCAACTCCTGATAAAAAAGCGGCAAGAGCGTGATCAACCCGTAGATAACCGCGCCGAATAACCCAATCAGAATACAACCCAGAGTGAAATTGCGATGGCGAAAGACCCGTAGATCGACCAGCGGAGCTTTGTGGCGAAACTCGCGAATGATGAAGGCGACGAAGCTGATGATTAAGATGGCGGTCGTGTAGCGAATCCAGGTGGCGCCAAACCAATCGTCTTCCTGACCTTTATCGAGAATGATCTGAAGGCATGCCAACCAGATCGCCAGCAAACCGAGGCCGATGGCATCTAATTTACCGGCCTGCGCATTCTTGATGTAAGGCGGGTCTTCCACGTAGCGTGTGATCATGAAGATGGCGAACACGCCGATGGGAATATTGATGTAAAAGGCCCAGCGCCAGCTGTAAGTGTCGGTAAGCCAGCCGCCGAGCGTTGGCCCAAGGACAGGGGCGACGACGACGCCGAGAGCGAAGACGGCCATGGCGAGACCGCGTTTTTCGGGCGGGAAGGTCTCAAGCAAGATAGATTGTGAGAGCGGTTGCAGCGCGCCCCCGCCCCCGCCTTGAACGGCGCGGGCGAGCAGGATGATGCCGAGCGACGTGGCGGCGCCACACAAAAATGATGATGCGGTAAAGATGACGATGCAGGTGATGAGGTAGCGTTTGCGTCCGAATTTGCGCGAGAACCAACCGCTGGCGGGGAGAAAAATGGCATTGGCTACAAGGTAGCTGGTAAGCACCCATGTGGCTTCATCATTGGACGCGGAAAGGCTTCCGGCGATATAAGGCAAAGCGACCGCGGCGATTGAGGTATCGAGGACCTCCATGAACGTCGCCAGCATGACCGAGATAGCGATGAGCCAGGGATTGATCGCAGGCCGGGCGCGAGCGGCGGGGACGTTGGCCGTGATTGCCTGGGAAGCCATGGGAAATTATGTGATGCGTGAACAACCGCCAACGGCTCTGATGATCTCACGTTTGCACGCCAATTTCATTTTGGGAATGAGAAAATTGAATTAGTGTACTTTGCGGTTGACTCGGTGGATTCCCGATTTCATCATAGAAGTTTCCAGAAGTCGAACATCCAAATTATGATTTCGGGATGCATCACGCACGCGACACTACGGGCACTCGATTGGTTGACTGCACACACGCTTGCGCCGAAGCCCGGACCGGGCCATCAGCATACGGGGCGACGCGGAGAACAAGATTCCTACTTTCATCTGCGACGGCTGGGATATGTAATGGTGGCGCGAAATTTTCGCACGCCGCTGCGACGAGGCGAGATTGACCTCATTGGGTGGGAAAAAGATGTGCTCTGCTTTATTGAAGTCAAAACGCGGACCACGCATGATGTGAAACCCGCCGAAGCGGCTGTGGATCGTGATAAGCAGCGAGCGCTGGCGAGCGTGGCGCGGGATTATATGCGGCTCATGGGCGGACCGGCATCCTTCGGCCCGCATCGCTTAAATACAGCTTCAAGCAAGCCCACCCTCCAATTTCGTTTCGATGTAGTTACCGTATACTATGACCTACCGTGCACTTCCCCCAAGTTCGAGTTATTTCGAAATGCCTTCCCGGTGGCGTAAAATAATCTTTGGTTTTATGCGTATTGAAAGGATTTAGTCTTTGCCAGAGCTGCGAAAAGATCCCATTGTAGGCCGGTGGGTGATCATTTCCTCGGACCGCGCCAAGCGACCAACTGATTTTTCCCGCGAAAGTACAGGCATTAAGGGCGGATTTTGCCCGTTCTGCTATGGAAACGAAAGTAAAACGCCGCCAGAAGTGCAGGCGTACCGCCCGAATCCCAATGGGGGACCGCCTCCGCAACGCGATACTCCGGGCTGGACAGTCCGAGTGGTGCCGAATAAATTCCCCGCGCTGGGGATCGAAGGAAACTTAAACCGTCAGGCTGAGGGTATGTTCGACCGCATGAACGGCATCGGCGCCCACGAGGTGATTATTGAGACGCCGGACCATAGCGCTAGCTTGGCTACGCTTCCGCCGAAGCGGATTGAAGACGTGCTCTGGACGTTTCGCGACCGGATTCTCGATCTTAAGAAAGACCGCCGCTTCAAATACATTCTGATTTTCAAAAACCACGGCGAATCAGCGGGAGCATCGCTTGAACATGCTCATTGCCAGTTGATCGCGCTGCCGATTATTCCGATCTATGTCGCGGAAGAGATCGAAGGGGCCAAGCAATACTTCATTTATAAAGAGCGTTGCGTGTTTTGCGACATTATCCGGCAGGAAATGGAAGTGGGCACGCGCGTAGTCGCCGAGAATGACGATTTTCTGACCCTTGCGCCTTATGCGCCGCGTTTTCCGTTCGAGACCTGGATTCTGCCCAAGCAGCATGAATCGTCATTTGAGAATTCTTCGTCGCATGTGTTTGAAAATCTGGCCAAGGCGATGAAGACATTGCTGATGAAGGCTGACCGGGTGCTGGAAAATCCGCCGTACAACCTCGTGATTCACAGTTCGCCGGTACAGGACCCGACCAACGACCATTACCACTGGCACATTGAGTTCATGCCCAAGCTGACCAAGACAGCGGGATTTGAATGGGGAACGGGGTTTTATATTAATCCCACGCCGCCGGAAGAAGCCGCGCGATTCCTGCGTGAAGCAAGCGTGGAAGAACCCGTGGCTGTGGGCTAGCTAGCGGTCTTCGAACTCCTCGTGCCACGCCATTTGGATGGCTTCGAGCTTGCTTTCATTTGATTTCTGCGGATCGCCGGTAAATCCCGGAAGTTCCGTCACCATGCGGTGCAGATCGGTAAAACGGGTTTCCAGCGGGATGAGATGGGGGTGGCCCGCCAGCAAAAGTATTCCGATATCTTCGGCATCATCCCAGGTGATTTCTTTCGGCATTGCTTTCTAGTGCTCCTCTGAAACGTAATTGCGGTTCCACGCGGGGATTTCGACAACAACTTTGCCCGGCTTGGTGATCTGCACCTGGCACCCGAGGCGCGAATTGAGTTGCAGATCGGCGGCCATGTCGAGGCGGTCGGCTTCGTCGTCGTCCATCTCAGATAAATTCTCCGCGCCTTCTTTCACCCAAACATGGCAAGTGGTGCAGGCACAATTCCCGCCGCAGGCGTGATCAAGCGTGATGTGGTTGTTGATAGCAACGTCGAGTAGCGACTCGCGCTTGCCGTGTTCTTTGTAAGGAAGTTTGCCGTGTTCGAATTCCACGGTCTTGCCCTCAGGCAGAAAGGTGACCTGCACCATATTTTGTCCTACGTTTTCGTTGGGCAATTCGGCCGTCGCGGTACCGCCGTTTTTCTCTGTTTTGTCATTAATCGTCATTCGTGCTCCTAATTTCTAATCTGGCTCTGCACAGACGAGGACGCCCGCGCCTACGTACTCCCTAATCGCTGAATTCGGCCTTGGATACGGGATGCGGCGCCGTCGGGCCTTCATCCGCATTTGAGTCGTCCATGTTCTTGCCTTTGAGCGCGGTGGTCACGGCACTGTCCATCATCAGTTCGGCAAGCCGTGTTGTCGCCTGGTTTAATTCGTCGATGGATTTGCGAATCGCTTGATAATCATTGCCCGTTTTTACTTGGGCGAGCATTTTTTCTAGATGGGCAATGGTCTTTTTCTCGTCGGTCGCCAGTTCGCCCCAAGCCGGGGACTTTTTTCCCTTCTCTAATGCAGAGAGAATCGTGTCGGCCTCGTTGCCGGCTTCGATCACTTGGCGCTGACGAAAATCTTCTTCCGCATTGTCGAAAGAATCGAGGATCATGCCTTCGACCTGTTCGTCAGTCAGGCCGTAGCTGGGCTGAACTTCGATTTCCGCCTGCTTGCCGCTTCGCTGTTCCCGCGCCGAAACCTGCAGAATGCCATTTGCATCAATTAGAAATTTCACTTCGATGCGTGGCATGCCTGCGGCCATCGGTGGAATGCCTTTGAGATCGAATCGTGCCAAAGACCGGCAATCCTTGGCCAATTCGCGTTCGCCTTGCAACACATGAATGGCGACGTTCGTCTGACCATCGACTTGCGTGGTGTAATGCTGGCTCGCGGAAGCGGGGATGGTCGAATTGCGTAAAATAATTTTGTCAGTGACGCCGCCGGCGACTTCAATGCCGAGCGAAAGAGGAGTTACATCGAGCAGAAGCATGTTCTCCGTCGCCGTCGAACCGCCTGACAGAATGTTCGCCTGCACGGCGGCGCCGAGCGCGACAACCTCGTCGGGATTCAGATCTATATGCGGCTCGCGATGAAAAAGCTCCTTCACCAGCGCGCGGACTTTCGGGATCCTCGTTGATCCGCCCACTAAAACGACTTCATCAATCTGTTCGGGCTTTAGTCCGGCATCTTTCAGCGCTTGCTTACAAGGCCCGACCGTCCGGTCAATAATCGGCTGAATGAGTTGCTCGAATTGCTCGCGAGTAATTTCGCGTCGATAGTGCTGGCCGCCGGAAAGTTCGATGTCGAGCTCTGTTGACTCGTGCGACGACAGTGCAATCTTGGCTTCAATCACTGCTTTGCGGATAGTCGCGACAGCCTCACCGTTGCGTGAAACATCGAGTCCTAAATCTCCGCGAATGTCATCCAGCGCGATGCGAATCAGCAGATTATCAATATCGTCGCCGCCGAGATGTGTGTCCCCATTGGTCGCAATGACCTCGAAGATGCCATCGTGCAATTTTAAAATCGAAATATCGAACGTCCCGCCGCCGAGGTCATAGACGGCAACGATCCCGTTCTGCTTTTTGTCGAGGCCATAAGCGAGCGATGCTGCAGTCGGTTCGTTCACCAAGCGCAAAACATCGAGTCCCGCGATGCGGCCTGCATCTTTTGTCGCCTGGCGCTGCGCATCGTTGAAATAAGCAGGTACTGTGATCACTGCTTTACTCACGGGCGCGCCAAAGAATCGCTCGGCATTGCGCTTGAGCTGGCGAAGAATGAACGCCGAAATTTCTGGGGGCGTGAATGTCTTTTCTCCCAGCCGAATGCGTAGGACCTCGCCCGGCAGCAGATCATCGGCCAACTGAAACGGGAACAGCTTCAGCTCTTCCTGAACGTCCTCTACTCCCCGGCCCATAAGTCGCTTAATGGAATACACAGATCGGTCGGGCGTTTCTATCAAATATTTTCTTGCGGCATTTCCGACAATGGTCTGATTCTTTTCATCGAGCGCAACGACCGACGGGACGAGGTTGACGCCATCTTCTCCCGGAATCACGGCGGGCGCATCTCCGGACATGAAGGCGACGAGCGAGTTCGTCGTTCCCAGATCAATGCCGATGATAATTTCGCGATCAGCCATGTTCAGTTTTCCAATACTTCGTTAACGTCACGAACCAGGTTACGGATGTAGTTGCGACGATTCAATAAATCCACCATGCGGTCGCGAGCCTGCGCGCGCACAGTCTCTCCGTTAGCGTCCGTTGCCGCATCCCAATCATTCCAATAGCCACCGAGTTCTGACGACAGCTCTTCAAGTTTCGTCTCAAAATTCTGCTTCTGTTTTTGGATTTCTCCAGCCAGAGCAGCGTCATCCTCGCCCATATTTTTGTTCATGCGCGCTTCTTCAAGCTGCATGTTCAACTCGAAGACTTCCTCTAAAAGTTCCGGAGGCACCACTTGTTTTTTCGTTTCTCCAGTCACCCTGGCTCGATCCGTCGCCGATTTCGATTGCTCTTCCAGTTCAATACCTTCGAGATGCAATAAATACTGCGTGCGTCGAATCGGATCCTTCAATGTGCGATACGCGTCATTCAATCGAGAACTTTGCTCGAGGCTCCATTCGCGCTCCTGCTCTCCGGCTTGTGCATAAACATCGGGATGCAGTTTGCGGCTAAGCAGGTAAAACTCCCGCTCCAATTTCGCGACGTCCAGGTTCAACTTTTTCGGCAAGCCGAAGAATGCGAAAAAATCGACGGGACGAGCTGGTTGTACCTTGCCGCATGACTTACAGAATTGCGCGGCGCGCATGTCGCCGCACGACCAGCAAGCGTCATTTTCGCGGTCGGCGAGGACGGCCAGACTCGGATTGGGGGAGTTTACTCTCATAGCATTTAGTGATCGTGGCCTCGCGGGCGAGGCGCCCGCGCCACACGTCAACCTAAGTACGGCTATCCGGAAAACGACGTACCGCAGCCGCACGATTTCGACGCATTCGGGTTGACGAAGACGAAGCCCTGCTGCATCAACGTCTCCTGATAGTCCAGCGTCATCCCGTGCAGATAGATGAACGATTTGGGATCAACAAACACGCGGACATCGCCGAACTGAAATACGCGGTCGCGCTCCCGCGGCTGCGTATCGAAGCGGATGTTGTAACTTAATCCCGAACATCCACCTCCCTGAACACCAAGGCGCAATCCGCCCTGCTCGGGCGAAATGCCTTCTTTCACAATCGCCGTGCGGATGCGCGCCAGCGCCTTATCCGTCACTCCCACGCCTTTTGCGGGAGCGGCCGTTTTGGGCTGCGTTTCCTGCAATTGGGGCAGCAGGTTATCGGTTTGGGTTGCGGTCGTCATCGTCGTTTCAGCTTGGCTTCGTATTCAATTACTTCGCGGCGAGGGCAACCGGCTCGACCGCCGTCTGCTTCTTCTTCCAATCGCCGATTGCCGCGCGAATGGCGTCTTCCGCCAGCACCGAACAGTGAATCTTTACCGGCGGCAAAGCCAGCTCTTTCACGATTTCGGTGTTCTTGATCTGCAAAGCTTCGTCAACGGTTTTGCCCTTCACCCACTCAGTTGCGAGCGAAGACGAGGCAATGGCCGATCCGCAGCCGAACGTCTTGAACTTCGCGTCTTCAATGATGTGGGTTTGCGGATTGACTTTGATTTGAAGCTTCATGACGTCGCCGCACTCGGGCGCGCCCACCAATCCCGTGCCAACTTCGTTGCTACTCTTGTCCATCGAGCCGACGTTGCGCGGATTGGAATAGTGGTCAAGGACTTTATCGCTGTAGGCCATTTTGTGCTTCCTCTCGTTTTCTGAAACTCGTAATCGGAAACTCTTAAACTTTTCGAAACTTGAAACCAAGAAACTCGAAACTGCTTTAGTGTGCTTCAGCCGCCCACTTCACTTTGCTTAAATCAATGCCTTCTTTCGCCATTTCATAGAGCGGCGAAAGCTCGCGTAGCTTGAGCACCGTGGAAACGACTTTGTCGGCGACATAATCGACTTCGGCTTCTGTATTGAAGCGTCCAATGCCAAAACGGATGGAACTGTGCGCCAAGTCGTCTCCCGCGCCCAAGGCTTTCAATACATAAGATGGTTCAAGCGTCGCCGAGGTGCAGGCTGAACCGCTGGAAACCGCAATATCGTTAATGCCCATCAGCAGCGACTCGCCTTCGACATAAGCAAAGCTGATGTTCAAGTTGCCGGGCAGGCGATGCTCCACGGAGCCATTGATGTAAGTCTCATCGAGACGGCTCATGATGCTCTCTTTCAAGCGCTCGCGCAGTCCCGCAAGACGCTTCGATTCCGCAGCCATTTCTTCCGAGGCAATCGCACACGCTTTGCCAAGTCCCACGATGCTCGGAACATTCAGCGTGCCCGAACGCATGCCGCGCTCATGGCCTCCGCCGTCAATGAGCGCCGAAACCTGGACGCGCGGATTCTTGCGGCGAACGTACAACGCGCCCACGCCCTTTGGGCCGTAAAGCTTGTGTGCAGTGATCGACATAAGGTCGATGTTCTGTTTGTTCACATCAATCGGAACTTTGCCGACCGCTTGCACGGCGTCGGTGTGGAACAACACACCACGCTCACGGCAGACCTTGCCGATTGCTTCGATGGGCTGAAGCACGCCGATTTCATTGTTTGCGGCCATGATGGTGACAAGAATCGTTTTGTCGTCAATCGCGCGCTTCAGGTCTTCGAGATCAATCAGGCCGTCTTTTTGCACTGGCAGATAAGTCACGCGATAACCGTACTTTTCCAGACGCTTGCAGGTGTCGAGAACGGCTTTGTGCTCGGTCACCGCGGTGATGATGTGGTTGCCCTTCTCGCGGTACATTTCGGCCACGCCCTTGATGGCGAGGTTGTTGCTTTCCGTCGCACCAGACGTGAAAATTATCTCTTTGGCCGTCGCGCCGATCAGGTTGGCGATTTGCGCACGCGCATTTTCCACGCCTTCTTCCGCTGCCCAACCGAATGGATGGTTGCGGCTCGCGGGATTGCCGAATTTCTCGGTGAAATAGGGCAGCATGGCTTCCA
>JBEKTR010000154.1:0-9011 GCA_049515835.1 Terriglobales bacterium | reverse complement strand
GTCTAGGGCGCCCTCCGAAGTGAAGAGGGCCTTTGTGGACGCGAATCCAGGGCTCCAAGGCAAAGATATGGCCGTAAGCTGCGGCAACAATTATCTGACAGCGGTTGAATTCTGCCTAAACAAAGACACGCTTGCTCCGCAGACCTGTGGGGCGCTGCGCGATTGCAAGGCGACAGTCATCCGAGTTGCGCCGATACGATAGGGGAGACATAAAGATCAAACAAGGCCGTCATGGGAGTTCACTACGGTTTCTGCGCCGGGCGCAGCAGAATCTCGCTAACAAACGATTGCGGCGCTTGCGTGACCACCATTTCCACGGCGTGAGCGATGTCCTCAGGTTGCAGCATCTTGTCAGGAGATTTGCCCGTATGCGGACTGAAATCAGTGTGGACCGAACCGGGGCAAATCACAGATACCCGAACATTGAACCCACGCAGTTCTTCGGCCACTGAATAACTGAGGCCATTGAGCGCCCATTTTGACGCAGCGTATGCCGCGCCTCCGGGAAGAGCATTCTTTCCCGCGAGCGACGAAATGTTGATGATATGGCCCGATTTTGCTTGGATCATGAGCGGAGCCAGACTGCGGATGCAGTAGAAAACGCCCCGCAAGTTTGTATTCATTACCGCGTCCCATGAATCCGGCGGCAACTCATGGAGCGGTCCCGGGACACCGCGCACGCCGGCGTTATTTACCAGAACCTCGAGGCCTTCGAATTTTTGCCGGACAAATTGAGCGAGAGCGTCTACGGACTCGAGGTTGCTCACATCGCAAACGAAAATCTCCGCTTTTCCACCGTTTTGCGCTATCTTTTTAGCCACCGCTTCGAGAGAGCTTCGAGTGCGTCCCGCAAGTACAACCGTTGCGCCCAGGCTGGCCAGCTTTGCGGCTACAGATGCTCCAATCCCGGCGCCTGCTCCGGTAACCACTGCACATTTGCCATTTAATGTCATTCGTAGTGCTTTCTAATCCCTGCGTATGAACACGCTTGATTTAGATCGAGTGAACCGCAGTCACGCAAACCATGTTTTGTGCATCATAATAGTGATGTTTTGTATGCCGAAAGGGAGCGGAAAAACTTGCCTTCGCTGAGCAACAGTCCTTATAATCCGTTCACCGGATGCCAAGGGCGGTACCGTCGTAAGCTCTCCCGGACTGCTGGTAGCGTGTGTCAGTGTAAGTCAGCGGAACCGTTAGTTGGCATGTTTTCATAAGTTTTCCAGAAATCTTGATTTCCCGAAACTCCAAGGAGCCAGTCGAATGAAGATGACCCTAGTGGCGGTGGTGCTTGTTGTAGCCGGAACCGCGTTTGGTCAGCAACCCCCAGCGCCCGTGTCCGCCCCCGCCCCCGCAACCGCCGCCCAAGGCCAGCCCGCAGCGGCCCCACAAAAGAAAGAAATCAAAGATCCTGCCGAATACAACGCGTATGTGAACGCGGTGCAGCAAGCCGATCCCGCCGCTAAGATTAGCGGGTTGGAAGCCTTTCTGGTGCAGTATCCAAACAGCGTGATGAAACCTGACGCGCTCGAAATTTTGATGAGTTCCTACCAGAAAACGGGGGATACCGCGAAAATGAGCGATGCCGCCAACCGCCTGCTGCAAGCCGATCCAAACAATGTGCGCGCGCTGGCTTTACTGGCATACAGCAACCGGGCAGCGCAGAAGTGGCCCGATGCACGCCAATTTGCCGAGCGAGGCCTTGCGGCTCTGCCCAATATGGCCAAGCCAGATGGTGTTTCTGACCCCGATTTCCAGAAGCAGAAGACCGAATTAGGCGGATTGCTGAATAGTGTTGCGGGCTTCTCCGCGCTGCAGATGAAAGACAACGCGACCGCGCAAAAAGACCTGCTGGCGGCTGTAACCGCGAACCCCAACAATCTCGAAGACGTTTACCCTCTGGCGCTTTCTTATTTGACCGCGAACCCGCCGGATACGGTCAATGGATTGTTCTTCATTGCGCGCGCGGCCAATCTGGCCCAAGGCGCGGGCCAGACGCAGATTACAAACTACGGCAAGAGTGTTTACACGAAGTATCACGGCTCCGATCAGGGCTGGGACGATGTTTTGGCCGCCGCGAAGGCGAATCCCGTACCTCCGGCGAACTTCACCGTGGCTAAATATGTTCCGCCGACCCCAGCAGAGCAGTGCACCGATCTGTTGAAGACCAAAGCTCCCAAAGACATGAGCTTTGCCGAGTGGGAACTGTGCCTCTCCAAGGGCAAGCCCGAAGACTCTGACAAAGTGTGGAGCGCAATCAAAGGCGTGCCCTTACAGATGGAAGCGCAGGTTATTAGCGCCGACCCCAACACCGTGCAACTGGCAGGCAGCTCGGATGATATCGACGCGAAGCGCGCAGATATTACGCTGACGATGGATGGCCCGATTCCCGCGAAGTTGATGCCCAAAGAAGGTGGGCCACTTGACTTCCAGGGAACACCAGTCTCGTTCACGCCGGATCCGTTTGTGGTGACGATGGAAAAAGGCGCATTGCTGACAAAAGCTGGGCCTGCGCACAAAGCGCCGGTGCACAAACGTCCGGCCAGCAATTAAGGAAACACCAGTTAGAAGAACAGGGCAGCCTGAAAAGGCTGCCCTTATTTCTTGGATTGAAACTGAGATTGAGCGGAAAGTTTAGCGAGCGGCTTTCTTCTCGTATCCCAACGGGCGGGCGCTGCGAGGCGGTCGCTTACCGCCGTCACGCAGTTGGCGGATGTCAATCTTGAGCTCGTGGATGGTGCGGCTCAAGGTGTTGCGGTGCATATCCAATTGTTTGGCCGCGCGGCACTGATTGCCTTTGTTCTCCTGAAGCACGGTCAGTATGAAGCGTTTCTTGAATTCCCGCACGGCCTCGGAGTAAAGAATGTTGCTTTTGTACATCTGCATGATGAGCGCTTCGAGCTGGTCTCTCACAGGGATCTCTTTTCCTAAAAATGTAGTGTGAACCGCCAGGCCGTGCCCGGCCTATTTGCGGGAGGCGGCATGCTCTCCCGACTCCACTTTTTCCGCCTGATGCCGCAGCAAATCCAATCCCTGATAAAATCGCGCCCGCAAATCCGGAGGCGCGACCCAGGTTGCTGCCCGTCCAACCACCAGGAAGTAGGGAGCCAGTTGCGACCCCTCCAGCCATTGCGATGACGGTGTAAACGCCGCCATCGCTACCAATACGATTGCCACTGTCAAGCCGCCGCGCAGCAGGCCGAGAAAACCGCCAAGCGCGCGATCAAGCGTGCTCAGACCCGCCTTTTTCATGACCCAGTGGGCCATGCGCCCGGCGATTCCCGCCACCACCATCACCGCGATGAAAATTGCCAGAAACGCGACAATCTCGGCCACCCAGTCCGCCTTTACGAAGCGGCCGAGCCACACAGCCACGTGCTGATACTGCCACGCAGCCAACAAATAACCGCAAACCAAGCCGGCAATGCCGAAGGCCTCTTGAAAAAAGCCCGCGATAATCGCCGAAATAACAAAAGCCAACATGGCCGCCAGGATGGCCCAGTCGGTCAAATTGAATGCCGCCCAATTCATGCCTGCCTCGTGAGCGGCCCCTGAGGCAGTTCGCACCTAAACATTCAGCTTGCGCCCGGTCAACTGCTCGTACGCCTCGACGTACTTTTCGCTGGTACGACGAGCCACCTCGGCGGGGAGGGCCGGTGCCGGAGGCTGTTTGTCCCAACGAATTTCTTCAAGGTAATCGCGAACGAACTGCTTGTCATACGACTCCTGCGCCTTGCCTGACTGGTATTTGTCAGCAGGCCAGAAACGGGAGGAATCCGGCGTCAGGACTTCATCCGCAAGTGTGATGCCCTTACCGGTCATGCCAAATTCAAACTTCGTGTCGGCAATGATAATGCCGCGAGTGCGGGCATAATCAGCGGCTGTGGTGTAAATCTTCAGCGTGGCATCGCGCAGCTGACGGCTCAATTCTTCGCCGACAATGCGGCACATCTCGCTGAACGGAATGTTTTCGTCGTGGCCGCTGGTGGCCTTGGTTGCGGGCGTGAAGATAGGCTCGGGCAGCTTGTCGGATTCTTTCAACCCTTTGGGCAGCTCAATGCCGCAAACACGTCCCGTCGTCTTATATTCCTTCCACGCGCTGCCGGAGATATAACCTCGCACCACGCACTCCACCGGGAACATTTCGGCGCGGTTGACCAGCATGGAGCGGCCCCGCAATTGATCGGCGTACTTGCGAATGGGCACGGGATACTGGTTCACGTCCGCCGTGACCACGTGGTTGGCGATGACGTCTTTGAGGAATTCGAACCAGAACAACGAGATCTGCGTGAGTACCTGGCCTTTGTGCGGAATGCCGGTAGCCAGGACGTAGTCGAACGCAGAAATGCGGTCGGTGGCAACGAACAGCAGATGATCGCGGTCAATTTCATAGACGTCGCGTACCTTGCCGCTGGCGTGCAGAGTGAGGTCGGGAAAATTGGTGCGAAGCAGGACGGTGTCGAGAGTTTCAGTGCTCATATTGGAATTCTACAGGCAGGAATCAGAGGGGTATTCTAGCGTCTCAAAATATTTTGTCAATGATTTCTGTTCAGGAGATGCAAGAAGTTTCTCTCCTGCCGGATGGGAAATAGTTGACACTCGGCAGGTTCGGTGAAAGCCGCTCTGGACAAGGCATTCCAGCGACACACACTGTGGAAAAACTGAGGAGGGAAGTGGATATCGCGGCTCCGAAATCTGAGAACCTGCGGCAGCTAATGTTCAGAACCGTCCCACTCACGACTCACGCTAAATTATGCCGTCCCAAACCTCACCGACACCAACTTGGAAACACCGGGTTCCTGCATGGTCACGCCATAGAGCACAGGGGCGATGCTCATCGTCTTCTTGCTATGGGTGATGAGCACAAACTGCGTCTGTACGCTCATCTCTTTGACCAGTTCAGTGAACCGGCCAATGTTGGCCTCATCGAGCGGCGCATCCACTTCGTCGAGAATGCAGAACGGGCTCGGCGCGTATTGGAAGATGCCGACAAGCAAAGCCAGCGCCGTCAAGGCTTTTTCGCCGCCAGAGAGCAGGAGCACGTTTTGCAGCTTCTTGCCCGGAGGCGATGCCACCACGTCAATGCCGCTTTCCGCGCTGTTTTCTTCATCGGTCAGCCGCATGAAGCCATGGCCGCCGCCAAACAATTTGCGGAACGTGACGCCGAAGTTTTCGTTGATTTTGTGGAATGCTTCCTCGAACTTCTGCCGCGAGAAGACGTCGATCTCTTTGATCGTTGCTTGGGTGTTTTCAATCGAATCGAGCAGATCTTTGCGTTGAGTTTCAAGAAAACCATGACGCTCGGCTGTTTCTTTATACTCGTCGAGCGCCATCATGTTCACCGGCCCCATAGCGTCGAGGCGTCCGCGCATATCACGATAGACTTCGTCTTCCTGTACTAGTTCATCGCCCGAGACGGGGATAATCGTCGCATCCGCCATAAGCACTGGGCGTTCGACGCCCAACTCGTTCAAGCAGGTCTGCGCCATGTACTCAGCGTCAGCTTGCAGCTTAGCAGCTGCGGCTTGCAGTTCGCCGCGGCGGTCGCGAGCCTGGTCGAGCAGCGTGCGGGCGTTGCGAAGAGTCTCATCAATCTCCGCAAGTCGGGCGCGGAGTTGATCAGACTCCACTTGCAGCAGTCCGTCACGCGCCTGCGTGGCGTTCCGTTCCGCCTCGAGATCTCCCAGCCGGACAGCAATCTGCTGGTTCTCAGTTTCCCTCTGAAGTCTTTCAGAGTTTGCCGATTCGATCTGGGCGGCGAGCGATTGAGCGCGCTCGCGTAATTCAGCCACCAGCGACTCGATTCGCTCGACTACGGCGGCGGCGGCGCGACGCCGCTCTTCCATCGTGGCCATGTGCGCGCGGCGTTCGGTCGCGTTTTGCGAAGCGAGATCGCGGCCCTCCCGCAGACGGCCCAATTCCCCCTGCATTTGGACGGCCTGTTGCTCGCGCTCCATGCGAATGTGTTCCAGGCCTGCGATCTCAGCCATACGCGCCGCAATCAACGTGGTCTGCTCGCTCCGGTCTGTGGCGAGCCGCGTCAGTTCGCGCTGGCAGGTCTCGGCCCGCTCGCGTACTCGGCTCATCTCGGTGTCCAGTTGGCCGAGAAGGTGTCCCGCCGTCATGGCCTGCTTTTCGGCTTCGCGCTTTTCGTTTTCCAGACGGTCGAGCAGGGAAGTGAGATCTTTGATTTCGTGTCCTAGTCGCAGCACACGCGTTTCTTCTTCGCGCAGTGCACCCTCGAGATCGTTCATCAGCCTCACCACTTCGCGAAGCTCACGCTTCATGGAAAGGGGTCCTTCGCTGCGCTGTTTACCGCCCGTCACAGTGACGTTATGGAAGCACTCGCCCGAAGGGGACAAAAAGAACGCATCTGGATTTTCGAGCGCCAGTTCACGTCCTATGCCGGAATCTGGGACGATATACCCATCGCGTAGCTTCGGCAGAATCACTTCGAGCGATTTTCCGAACCCGTCGAGCACCCGAATTGTGCTCTTCAAAGGAACTACGGGATGGCTCGGCGGCGCTTGGTGCAAACTTTCGTCCAGCACAAAAGAAAACTTTGCTTGCGAGTCCTCGGGATGGACCAGGAACGTGGCACGGCCATCTACATCAGACCGCAACAACCGCAGCCCTTCATCGGCTGCGTCCCACGACTTGACCACGATGTAGTTCAACTCATCGCGCAGAAAATCTTCCACCACGCCTTCGTAGCGATTCTCCACTTCGAGGAAATCGGCCAGAACGCCAACCGGGGCATGCCCGCTATTCATCACGCCCGACTGAAACAGGCGGCGAACCGACTCGGTCGAATAGCCATGCTCGGCAATGACGGCTTCGAGCGAACCCTTTTTCCCGATCGCCGTCGCATACTCGGCGCGGAGGCCATCCAGATGATGCTTGCACGTCGCTTCGTCGCTACGCTTGGCCGCGAGTGATTCACGGCCGGTCGCAATTTCTGTGGTCAATCCATTAAGGCATTGCGAGACAGTCTCAAACTCAATGGCGATCTGACCACGTTGTCCACCAAATGCTTCAACTTGCGAATTCGCAGTCGCGGCCTCGGTCTGGAGTCGATGCGCTTCGCGGTCCATGGCCGCAACCCGCTCTTCCGACTGCGTCAGCTGATTTCGCAGGCTGGCGGCCCCAGCCACGGCTTCAATGATCGCAACCCGGGACTGTTCCTGGCGATGCTCCATCTCGGTCAGTGCGTGGGCCGCCTCCGTCGCACGTTGTTGGGCATTCGCAAGTTCTTGCTGTGCAGCAGCAACTTCCGAAGCTGTGGAATCGAGAATCTCGCGATTGGAGTCGCGTTCGGCTTCAAGCACGGTCAACTTATGGCGCGCCTGCGACAACTCGGAATCAGAAGAAGCCGCGCGGACGGTCAATTCCGAACAGCGTTCTTCATTGTGCCGGCGTTGTGCCGCGCCTCGATCCGCTTCCAGCTTGATTTCGTTGATGCGCTCGCGATTCTCTCGTATTTCGCTCTCCACCGCATAGCCCCGCTGGGTGCGGTCCGCATGCTCGGTTTCGAGCAACTGCACGCTCTCCGCATGATGGTGAATGTCTTCTCCCAGCGTGTTGATCTGTCCGCTGATCCCGGCGCCGTCGCGTTCCAGTTGGACGAACTTGCTGGCCAGAACCACGCGTAGCTTCGCCCGCATTTCATCCCGTAGCTTGGCATAGCGCTCGGCTTTCGCAGCCTGACGCTTGAGCGAATTCATCTGCCGCGCGACTTCATCAAAAATATCGTTGATGCGGGCAAGGTTTTGCTTTGCATCTTCGAGACGCGCCTCGGCGAGACGCTTCTTGGTCTTGAACTTCGTAATGCCCGCGGCTTCTTCGATAATCGCGCGGCGGTCGGTGGGCCGGCTGCTGAGAATTTGCCCGATGCGGCCCTGTTCAATCAGCGCGTAGGACTCCGGTCCCAGGCCTGTGCCCATGAACAGCTCTTGAATGTCGCGCAGGCGGCAGAGCTTCCCGTTGAGAAGATATTCGCTTTCTCCCGAACGGAACAGACGGCGGGTAACGACAATTTCTCCCGCGCGAAAACTCTGCTGAAACTTGCGCCGCCGTATTTTCAGAACAACTTGCGGCCCCGCCTGGATCGCCGCTGCCGCGTCAGATTCCTCGGTGACTGCCCCATCTGATAACCCTATGGCTGCCCCACCCGATAACCCTACGGCTGCCTCATCCGATAACCCTACGGCTGCCCCACCATTTTGCGCTTTGTGCAAAAGGGTGGGCGAACCTTCCGTTTCCACTTCCTCTATTTTTCCCGGTCTCGCTTCTTCAGTAAGGCTCTCCGTCTCTTCGGCTGCTTTCGCGCGGAGTTCGGCTTCATTCCAGTCTGCAAAGTCAGACTCGGCTTCTCGCGGCAGTTCGTCTTGAATATCGATTTCCGTAGGGTTGCCCGCATCCGGCCCGTCGTACTCCTCAGGATCAATCAAAGTCAGCGCCACTTCGGCCATGCCGGTCGGTTTGCGGTCGCGCGTGCCGGCAAAAATCACGTCTTCCATGCGTGACCCGCGCAGCGTCTTGGCCGACTGTTCGCCCAGCACCCACGAGATAGCGTCCGAAATGTTGGACTTGCCGCAGCCGTTAGGCCCGATGATGGCGGCAACACCGTCTCCGTGAAACTTGAGTTCGGTGCGATCGCAAAACGACTTGAATCCGAGAATCTGAAGCCTTTTTAGTTTGAGCAACGATTACTCCTTGGTAAGAAACCTGTCATCCCCAGCGCAGCCAACGATTCGCTTGCCAAGCGTTGACACAATCGAGGGACCTGCTGGTTCACTAAGTCTGTTAACCATTCAGATGCCCTCGCAGTAAAGCTGCGCAAAATTCCGTCCTCGGCTGGAAGGAACAGACACAAATTGATGTAACTGTAGCTGCCGGAAGCCGCCGGGGTCAAGAGGTAAAACACCATATGTGGTGTGACCCTTCGCATTACTACCTCATTTTGCACAGGCCATGTAGCAATTGTGCAGTTTTCGAGGGTGAGGTCTGAAGGA
>JBEKTR010000153.1:0-9045 GCA_049515835.1 Terriglobales bacterium | reverse complement strand
TGCCGTCATGCCGGCAAAACCGAACAACATGCGAAGCACGATGGGATTGGCAAGCGCTCTCATAGCAGCCTCCAATACCAGCGGAGAAATTCATCGCCGAAGAAAAACGCAACAATCGCCATGCCGCCGAGAAAAACGCCGAATGGCATCTGATGACGCCGCAAGGCAATCCGCGCGGATTCCCAGGCGCGGCTGCGAGCTTCACGCGCCGGTTCATGAAAACGCTGAATCCGGCGGCGCGTGCGCTTGATCCACACGGACAAGACCGTTGATAAGCCGAACAAAGAACCTGAAATGGAGGCGGCAAATATCGTAAGAATCGTCAGCTTAAGACCCAGGAACGCACCCACCATCGCCATGAGCTTGACGTCGCCGAAACCCATCCCTTCAACGCCACGGGCGCGCAGATAGATCGCTCCCGCGCCGTAAATGAAAGCCGCGCCTATCGCCGCACCGAGCAAAGAATCGCACAGCGACAAAACGCGCCAGAGAATATCGTCGCTCACAGGAAGATTCAGTGCGCCGTTCAGCATTTGGGAAGCTACATCATTCACCGGAACGAAAACGCTGAAAACGATCCCTAAGCCAAGGCCGGGCAAAGTCATTTTGTCGGGAAGCAGCTGCGTTTCGGCGTCGGTAAAAATGAGGCCGAGAAGCAGAAAAGCAAAGGCGCAATATTTGATCGTCGCCAGCGTGAAACCGAAATGCGCGTAGGAGGCGAGAAATAGAACTCCGGTGAGAAGTTCCACGATGAGATATCGCGGCGTAATGTGGGCTTGGCAGTTTCGGCAACGGCCGCCCAGCAGGAGCCAACTCAAAACGGGAATATTGTCATAAAAACGAATTTTTGCGTTGCAGTGCGGGCACTTCGAACTGGGCAGAATCGGAGACAAGTCCCGCGGCAACCGGTAGACGCACACGTTCAGGAAGCTGCCGAAGGCCAGCCCCATTGCGAAAATCGCGAATGCTATTCCCAAGTCCACGCGGGTGCCGTGATTCCTGATTTAGTACTGATTTTTGTTGATTATACGGCGATTCCGACGCGGGAACTGCGGTACGAAAGTCATAGAACGGGTGGCCATAGAAGTGACCAGGCCGCGAGGCAAAAAACGAACCCCATCTCCATGTAAAGACTTGGAAAAGATGGGGTTCGCCCGATTTTATTGATTGTTATTCAGTTGCGGACGGTTCGCGTTCGGCCCCTGGGATGTTTCCACAACCGTAACCGGAGACTGCAGGGTGAAGTTGAGCACGGTTTCCGTGGGCAGCTTGATCTGCTGGCCCTTGGTCACGGCCTGAGCGCCACCACCCAAACCGCCGCCAGCGGCCGCGCCGATAGCAGCCCCTTTGCCGCCCCCGGCCAGAGCGCCGATGAGGGCTCCAATGCCTGCGCCAGCGCCTACTTTTTCAGCAGTGTTCTTACCGCGGGAGCTTCCCTCTTTCTTGAACTGATCGGTAGAAATGTTATAGCTCTGACCGCCAGAACGAATGCTATCGAGCTGTAATACCACGAGCGATTGTCCGGCAAATTTGCCCGCGCTCTTGAGATCCGCGATGTGACCCTGCACTTGGCTGCCTGCAGGAACCGCGACATCGCCATTCACCGTGAGCGCCGAATTCAAGGTGGCGGTAAAGGTCTGACCCAACTGGCTGACCTCGCTATCGATCGGGGTCTCCAGACGCACTGCGAGAGCCGTACCCGCAGGAATACTGACTTTGACCGGCGGAGGTGGCGGAGGCGGCGTGTCCGGCACGGCTGCCGGAGCAGGTGCGGGAGTTTCAACTGCCGGTGGAGGCGTGGCCTGCGCCATCGGATTAGAATCACTGGAAGAATCAGGTTTGCGCGGGCGGTGACGCTTCACCGGCGCGGGCGCGCTCGCTTGCGGAGCCGGAGCGGGCGCAGGCGTTTGTTCGGCCGCAGCCGGTACAGGAGGAGGCGCGACTTGCAGATTATTGACGACTTGCTTTACGCCGGGCACAGAAGCTGCATACTTCGCCGCCGCCTCTCGCTGGGTGTCGTTATCCACCGCGCCGGACAAAGTCACAGCGCCCTCCGAGGACTGCACTACCAGCTGCTTGCCCGACAATCCGGAGTCGCCATTGATCTTGTTCTGGACATCGGTCGCGATTTGATTGTCGTTCGGCGCCTTGTTACATGCCACGGTAGCTGCCATAAAAGAAAGCAGCATCACCAGGCTGAGATAAAAAGACAGTCTCGGCTTCATGGTAATCACTCCTGAAATTGTAAGGACTTATATTTTTAGTTTAGATGCAGAGAGGCGCGAAATCACGCGGAAAAATTATGCCGATGGTGCCAATGTTGAGCACTTGCTGTTTACGGCTGGCGTAAAAATTTGTAATCGAGTATGGAAGCCGCGAGTCCCGTACCAGCATTGGTGTTGGTGGTTTCACGGGAGCGGATGATGCGTCCCTGACAAAGCACACTGCTGTTCTTCTGGCCCGAGATCTCTTCCGGCATCTCGAACACCATTTCGACCAGCGTATTATCAGGCAAAACTTCGGGGCCATGCATAAGAACGCCGGACTGGCTGAGATTGTCGATGACTCCCTCATACCAGTTGCCTAGATTCTTTACGCGATAGCGCACAGGCGTGTTCAGGCGCAGGCGACGGGCACGCGGCATCCAGGTCGGCTTTTTGGAGTGGCCACGGGCGCGGCGGGGAGCTCCTGCTGCTTCCTCCGCGGAGGGCTCGACGCGCTCTATCCGGCGCATCGTCTTCCAGTCGTACTTGTATTTGACGGCACAGGCAAGACAAACCTGGTAGTACTGGCCATCGGCTGCCCGCCGAGGCCAGGAGAACTCGTGGGAACAGCGGCCAAGCATGAGAACGTCCATCAGTTGCGGCATGATCTTGTTTCCGGGTACATGCACCGGAAGGGCTATCATCTAACGGAAGATGCAACTTGGATAGGTTACTTTCGTGTAGCGACGTTAGCAGAGATGATGAACGACCTTGCATTTTTCATATTGGCTGGCGGACAAAGCTCGCGCATGGGCAGAGATAAAGCGCTGCTCATGTTTGAAGGTATTACTCTGTTGCAACGTGCTTTACGCACTTGTGCCGAGATTTCACCTGATGTTTGGATCGTGGGGCAAGCGTCCAAATATGGCGACTTTGGTCAGACCGTCGAAGATATCCACCGCGATTGCGGGCCGCTCGGGGGAATTCATGCAGCGCTAACTCAAAACGCTAGAGAATTTAACGTAGTCCTGGCGGTTGACATGCCTCATGTCTCGTCCACGCTTTTGAAATTCCTCATCGCCGAGGCGAAGGCTGACGACGCCGTAGTAACGGTCCCCGAAGCGGATACGCGATTGCAGCCTCTGTGCGCGGTTTATCGGCAAGAGTTTTTGCCCATCGCCGAAAACGCAATAGCGAGCGGGATATACAAAATCACGCCGCTGTTTCAACAAGTGAAAACGCGTGTTATCCACAGAGAAGAACTCGAAACTGCGGGCTTTTCTTCAGACATGTTCAGAAATTGGAACACCCCCTCCGATTTAGAACGGGATTCTAAAATCGAAAGTTCTTAGGCAAAGAAGCAAGAACGAAGAGCAAAGAACCGAGAACAAAGACCCGTTATGATGGATTCCATGCCGGAACACGACCCGCAGCCTCTCGATTCGATCGGAAATCCTCCGGCTACCCAACCCCAGCCCGGTGCCTACATCGAATTCAAAGACGTTTCGAAATCGTTTGGCAATAATCATGTGCTGCGCGATGTCAGCTTTCAAGTCATGGCAGGAGAAACGGTCTGCATTCTTGGGCGCAGCGGCGTGGGCAAATCGGTCACCCTGCAAAACATCATGGGCTTTATGAAGCCGGATTCCGGCCGCGTGATTGTAGCTTATGAAGACATAACCGACTTCGACGAATATAACTTGCAGCGCATTCGCAAGAAAGTGACGATGGTCTTTCAGAACGGCGCATTGTTCGATTCGCTAAGTGTGCGGGAAAATGTTGCTTTCCCCCTGCGCGAGCGGCACGACTTGACCGAAGACCAGATTTTTCAGATCACTGACGGGTTGCTTGAAATGGTCGGAGTAAAGCCGATGGCTGACCTGCTGCCCTCGGATCTTTCGACGGGAATGAAACGGTCTGTGGCAATCGCGCGCGCGTTAGCTGCGCAACCCGAATGTGTTCTCTACGACGAACCCACAACCATGGTCGATCCGCTGATGGCGCAACTCCTGGGCGATTTAATCAAGCGGCTGAACTTGCAACTGAAACTTACCAGCGTGGTAGTCACCCACGACATGCGGCTGGCGCAAAAAGTCGCCAACCGGATTGTATTTCTGCATGAGGGACGCGTCGTTTTCTATGGAACTTACTCTGAAATGGAACGATCCACGGAGCCCATTGTGCAGGAATTCATCGGCCTCGATGAATTGAAAATTGAGGTGTAATTACGCTTCGTCATGCCCATCGCCATTTAAGAACTCTTCACTAAGCAGAATTTCACACCATATTCATGCGCGCCTATCGCGGACGACTACAATAAGAATGTCCCCTTAGGAGGTCAGCATGGCCACCCTGCAGTCAGCCGCCGCGCCGCACGACGCTTCCCTTTCCCTTTCCAGTCCGCTCGCCAGTGATGAATTGCGCAAAATGGACGCCTACTGGCGCGCCGCAAATTATCTCTCGGTCGGGCAGATTTATTTGTACAAGAATCCCCTGCTCCACGAGCCGCTGAAGCCGGAACACATCAAGCCCCGCCTGCTGGGACATTTCGGCACCACGCCGGGATTGAATTTTATCTACGTACACTTCAACCGCCTTATCAAGAAATATGATCTAAATTGCATTTACATCGCTGGGCCGGGCCACGGAGGCCCAGGCATAGTCGCGAACACTTATCTCGAAGGCACTTACACCGAACTTTATCCGCATATCACGCAGGACGAAGCGGGGCTGCAACGCTTGTTCAAGCAGTTTTCTTTCCCCGGCGGCATCCCGAGTCATGTTGCACCGGAAACTCCGGGTTCCATCCACGAGGGCGGCGAGCTCGGCTATTCGATCGCCCATGCAGCCGGAGCGGCTTTCGACAATCCAGATTTGCTGGTGTGCTGCGTGGTGGGTGATGGCGAGGCGGAAACTGGCCCGCTGGCGACGAGCTGGCACATCAATAAATTTCTCAATCCAGCACGCGACGGCGCTGTTTTACCGATTTTGCACTTGAACGGTTATAAGATCGCGAATCCTACGATACTCGGTCGATTGAGCGACGAAGAACTCACGCATCTGTTTACCGGGTACGGCTGGAAACCGTATTTTGTCGAAGGCCACGAGCCCCAACTCATGCATCAGCTCATGGCGGGAACGCTCGACCAGATCGTTGCTGAGATTCACTCAATTCAGCGCGAGGCGCGTGAGAATGGAAACAATTCGCGGCCGATCTGGCCGATGATTGTGATGCGCTCACCCAAGGGCTGGACCGGCCCGAAAGTGGTGGATGGCAAGCCGGTGGAAAACACATGGCGCGCGCACCAAGTGCCGGTGGACGATGTCCGCGGTAATCCCAAGCATTTGCGGATTCTCGAAGATTGGATGAAGAGCTACCGCGCGGAGGAACTTTTCGACGAGTCCGGGCGACTGATCGAAGAGCTGGCCGAGCTGGCGCCGAAGGGAACGCGGCGCATGGGAGCGAATCCCGTTGCCAATGGCGGAATTCTGCTGCGGGATCTGGCCATGCCGGACTTCCGCGATTATGCAGTCAAAATAAAAAAGCCGGGCACCGAAAATGCAGAAGCCACGCGCATTCTTGGAAGGTTTTTGCGCGACGTTATGAAGTTGAACGCCGAAGCGAAGAATTTCCGCGTCTTCGGCCCTGATGAGACAGCTTCCAACCGTTTGGAAGCGCTCTACCAAGCAACGAACAAAGAGTGGATGGAGCCGCAATTGCCGGTTGACGAATTTCTCGCCCCTGACGGCCGGGTGCTCGAAATCCTGAGCGAACATATGTGCCAGGGCTGGCTCGAAGGCTATCTGCTGACCGGACGACACGGATTCTTCTCCTGTTACGAAGCCTTCATTCACATCATTGACTCGATGTTCAACCAGCATGCCAAGTGGCTGCAAGTGACACGCGATATCAGTTGGCGGCGTCCGATTGCGTCGTTGAATTACTTGCTGACGTCGCATGTGTGGCGGCAGGACCACAACGGCTTTACGCATCAAGACCCCGGCTTTATTGACGTAGTCATGAACAAGAAGGCGGACGTGGTTCGCGTCTATCTGCCGCCCGATGCCAACTGCCTGCTTTCTGTCGCCGATCACTGCTTGCGTAGCCGTCACTATGTGAACGTGATTGTGGCGGGCAAGCAGCCGGCACTGCAATTTCTCGACATGGAATCCGCGATTGCACACTGCACCAACGGCATCGGAATGTGGGCCTGGGCCAGCAATGACGACAATGTCGAACCGGATGTAGTGATGGCGTGCGCCGGTGATGTTCCCACGCTTGAGACTTTGGCCGCGGTCGATCTGCTGCGGCAGAACTTCCCTGACATAAAGATTCGCGTCGTCAACGTAGTCGATCTGATGACCTTGCAACCCCAGAGCGAGCACCCGCACGGCTTGCCCGACGCGGAGTTCGATTCGCTATTCACCACCGATAAGCCGGTTATTTTTGCCTATCACGGCTATCCCTGGCTCATTCATCGCCTCACCTACCGCCGGCACAATCACGATAATTTGCATGTCCGCGGGTACAAGGAAGAGGGCACAACTACCACGCCCTTCGATATGACCGTGCTCAATGATTTGGACCGTTATCATCTTGCTGGAGACGCGGTGGACCGCATTCCCCGTTTACAGGGCATCGGCTCACACTTCCAGCAAATGCTGCGCAACAAACTGGTGGAGCACAAGCAATATATCCAAGAATACGGCGAGGACATGCCAGAAATTCAAAACTGGAAGTGGCCGTATTAGCGCATGAAGATTCTTGTACTGAACTCCGGGTCGAGCAGCCAGAAAAGCGCGTTGTTTGATCTAGCAGAGGGCGATTCTAATTTGACGGACCCGATCGCGCCACTCTGGCAGGCGAAAATCGAATGGAATAAAGAAGGCGCGACCCTCGCCGTTTCGACCACGCGTGGAGAATCACTCACCCGCCAAACGAAGACCCGCCACCGCAAATCTGCGGTGAAAGAAATGCTCGAAACACTTTGGGATGGCCCGACCAAAGTTGCCGACGCAAAAGAGATTCAAGTTGTAGGCCATCGAGTCGTTCACGGCGGTCCGGATCTATGGCAACCGACGATTATCACGGACTCCGTCAAACAAGCCATTCGCAAAGTAGAACCGTTCGCCCCGCTCCACAACCGCGCAGAGCTCGAAGGCGTGGAAATCATTGAACAGCTTTTGGGTTCGGTTCCGCAGGTCGCGGTGTTTGATACAGGATTTCATCGCACTCTGCCGCTGGAAGCCGCGGTTTATCCCGGGCCCTATAGCTGGTATGAATCCGGAATTCGCAAATATGGCTTTCATGGCATCAACCACCAATACTGCGCCGGACGCGCCGCACAACTGCTCCAGCGCGATTTGGAATCTCTCAAGCTCATCACGTGCCATTTGGGCAACGGCTGCTCGCTGGCCGCGATTGATGGCGGCCGCAGCGTCGAAACTACTATGGGCTTTACGCCACTCGATGGCTTGATGATGGGCACGCGCTCCGGTTCGGTCGATCCCGGCATTCTGACGTATTTGCTACGCGAGGCGCACACGACCGGCGAAAAGCTGGATAAAACTTTGAATGAAGAATCGGGGCTCTTGGGAATTTCCGGCGTCTCGGGAGATATGCGCGAAGTTCTGGCCGCGATGCGCGACGGAAATACTCGGGCGAGGCTGGCTTTCGATATGTATGTTTACCGGCTCCAATTGGCGATTGGAGCCATGGCTGCGGCTTTGAACGGGATAGATGCTCTCGTCTTCACTGGCGGCGTGGGAGAAAGTTCGCCGGAAGTGCGGGCAGGGGCGTGTGCGAAGCTTGGATTCTTGGGAGTGCAGTTGGATGAAGAGCGGAATGGAAAGTCGCCAATGGATTCAGAAATTTCGGCTGCTTCATCCCGAGTCCGCGTGCTGATTATTCGAGCGCAGGAAGATTGGGCGATTGCGAAAGAGTGTCAGCGGATTCTTGAAAAGGGCACTTCATGATCTGGCAAGTGCCAAGGCGTTCGGGTTGTTTTCGCTAAGGAGTGATTTCGAACACAACGCCATACCCGAGAGCTCCGCCCTTTTCAGTAGTGCCGTACAGATTTCCGTCGTGAAGAATCAAGCTCGCCTGGGGCGCGTATCCGTCGGCGCAATTTTGCAGCTGACAAAATGTGTAAAGAACCGTTTCCTCACCGCTGGATCCGAACTTGAATACTGTTCCTCCGCTGTCTTTGGTAAACCCGGAAGAGGCGGTCCCGTATCCAGCGCCAGCCGTCTCGTCAATCACTATCCCGGCAGTGGGACACGCTCCCCCTCCACTTGCCAAGCTAGCTGCACGCATGGTCTTACCCTTCGGGTTGAACCTGAACACGGTTCCTCCATGTGATTGGCCTCCACCACAGGAAGTGCTGTAAAGATCCCCGACCGAATCCAGACTAACCACGCCAAATAACCCTCCTATCCCACTGGCGGGATTAAACGCGTACAGCGTAGATTCTGACCATCCATTGGCGGTCGGCGTCAATGCAAACAAAGTCCCTCCACCGCCTCCACTCGGCGTCCCACCCGTTTCCGTTGTACCGTATAGGTTGCCCGTATGATCGAACGTTACTGCGGCTTGAGGGTAAGTTCCATCTGGGCAATGATGGAAGCGTCCGCCCACGCAGAAGTTGTACAAGACCGTTTCAATCCAGGGTCCAGCATTGGGCGATAGCTCAAACACCGTGCCACCGTACCAAGCTCCGGCGCCCCCACCTGTCGTTGTGCCGTACAAATTCCCGGAACCATCAAATGTTAAATGACTATTTGGGAACACCCCATCAAGGCAGTTGTTAAGCGAGCAAAAAAGGTAGAGCACTGTCTCCGT
>JBEKTR010000152.1:0-9156 GCA_049515835.1 Terriglobales bacterium | reverse complement strand
GTCGTGGCCAATCGTTCATGGCCTAGCATCTCTTGAATCGCCCGTAAATCCGCGCCCTCTTCCAGCATGTGAGTGCCAAATGCGTGGCGCAGCGTATGAGGATGAATATCTGCCGATAAGCCTTTAGCGACCGCAATCTTCTTGACGATCCTGCCAACGCTGCGAGTTGTCAGCCGGCCGCCACGCTGATTGATCAGCAGAGCGTTCACGTTTTTGCGTCGCACCGCCAAAACTTTCTGCCGTTGCGGCAAGTACCTCGCCAAGGCGGACTTCACGGACTCGCCGAAAGGTACAAAACGTTCCTTCTTGCCCTTACCGCGAATCAGAATGACCTCTGCGCTCATGCCCATATCATCAAGATTGATGCCAATCAACTCGGAGTTACGAATCCCGCATCCATAGAGCAACTCAAACATCAACGCGTCGCGCTCCGGAAACGACGCCACTTCGGGCATCGCCCCATCGAGCACGCCGTTCATTTCTTCCATCGTTGGCACCCGCGGCAATTTCTTCGGCAGTTTGGGCGTCGCGACAAGCGATGCCGGGTTCTGTTCCACTACTCCTTCCTGCGCCAGCCAGCGATAAAGCGACCTCACCGCCGCGAGAGACCGGGCCACTGACGTTTTGCTCAAGCCTTTCTCGTAGAGGTGGGCAAGAAATCCACGAACCACAATGTGATCAATATTCTTCCATCCGCGTGGTCCAACATATGCGGCGAAGTTCTCCAGGTCGCCCGCGTACGCTTTTATCGTATGCGGAGAAGAATTTCTCTCGCGCAATACGCGAAGGAATTGATCAATCGATTTCTCAACACCAGTTCGAGAGGTTTTTTGCGTCATACCATGGAAAACCCGACATCAGGATGCGTTCTTGGATTTTGCTCGAGGGTGATGCTTCTGATAAACACTCTTGAGGCGATCGAGCGCAACGTGCGTGTAAATTTGCGTGGTGGAAATATCCGCGTGACCGAGTATGGTTTGCACCGTCCGCAAGTCGGCGCCGTTTTCAACCATGTGCGTCGCGCAACTGTGGCGCAACATGTGCGGACTGGCATGGCGACCAAGGCCATCCGAAGCATCGCGCACAAGTTGCCAGACGCGCTGTCGGGTCAGTCCATGCGCTCCTCGCGCCAAGAATAATGCCGAGGCAGTTCGTCCGTCTGCCAGAACAGGTCGGGCCACTTGCAAATATTGGGAAATCGCCTCTTGCGCAGATTTTCCCAGCGGAACAATGCGCTCTTTATCTCCCTTGCCGCGCACCAGCAAATATCCCTGCTCTAGCTTCAAATCTTCCAGGCGCACGTTCACAATTTCAGAGACTCGCAACGCTGCCGCATAGAAAACCTCTAGCATCGCATGATCGCGGAGTGCAATCGCTTCGCCTTCCTTGCTCGTAGAAGCACCCGCGCGCGGCGACTGAAGAACTGTTTCCATCTCATCCCGCGCCAGCGCTTTGGGCAATACTTTCCATTGCCGGGGCGAATCAATGTTTAACGTAGGATCGCGATCAATATGCTTGTCCAGCAAAAGATATTTATAGAAATGCCGCAGAGCGGAAAGTTTGCGCGCCACTGAGCGTCCATCGACAGAATTTGCAAAAAGCTCCTGCATGAAATCGCCGACGTCGGCGCGTGTGGCCCTGGTCATCGTCCCGCGGCGTTTTTCGAGGAATGTCGCAAACTGCGAAAGATCGGTCGCATAGGCCGTGACCGTGAGCGAGGCCAGCCCCCGCTCGACCTTCAAGTAATCGAGAAAACGCGCCACCACTTGAAGATTGGCCTTTAGCAGCATTTCATGATTTTGCGCGTTATCGGACCCAGAAAGAAGTGGCGAGTCTGGCTCCGGGCAGCCATCACGCAGGATTCAAGCTGTCCGGATTCAAGTTACGCAGCAAATCGACCGCATACATCGCGCCTTGCGGCGTTTCTTCATGCTTGAAGTATGCAAAGCAATCGCGTCCGCCGGTGCGATGCTCAGACAAACGCTCAACCATCGCCTGGCGTTCTTCGCCACTATAGGTCGGCTTGCGGTAACGGTAGTAGCAGAAGTCCGCGGTCACAACATCTGGCGTCGTGCGCTCTTCATTTTCCGCGACGCACAGTGCGCGATTATTTTTCTTGAGCAGATCGTAGATGTTGTCCGCAAACCACGACGCATTTCGAAATTCAAACGCAGCTCTAGCGCCGCGCGGCAAGATGGCAAGAAATTCTTCAAGTACTCCAACATCTGCCTTCATATTTGGCGGCAACTGAAACAGGACGGGCGCAAGCTTGCCCGCTCGCGCCAAAGGCTCGATGGTTGCAAAGAATCTGGTCAGAAAATCTCCGACGGTTTTCAGTCGCTTGATATGCGTTATCACCTGGTGGGCCTTTACGGTAAGGCGGAAATGCTCGGGCGTCTGGTCAATCCACTTTTGCGCCGTCGTTTCTTTCAGCAATTGCCGAAAAGTAAAATTCACTTCGACGGCATTGAGTTTCGTCGCGTAATAGCCCAGAAACTTCGTTTGCGCGAGTTTTGCGGGATAGAACTCTGGCTTCCATGTGGGATACGCCCATCCCGATGTGCCGACATAAATTTGCGCCATAACTGTCCCAGCAAATTATATTCAACCCGATTTTTTCAAACGTAATGCAGAACCACAAACCCCAATCCCTTGTCATCCCGAGCCGTCCGCAGTCGAATCGCGGCGACGACGTGCGAGGAACCTACTTCTGTCACTTTTTCTTCGCAGACTTTCGCTTCAATACAGCCTTCTTAACCACGCTCTTCTTCGAAGGCACTTCTTCCTCCTGCTTAACTCCATCCAACTTCGGCAACTTCTGCTTCAACGTTTCCAGTGGCGCAAACAAATCGCCTTGATTTTCCACGCGCTTCAATACTTGCTCCGCTTCAAACACCAGCAACTCGGCGTCTTTCTTTTTAAGGCAGCGTTCAACTTCTTCCCACGTCACCGGCGTCGAAACGGTCGGATGCTCCCGCGCCCGCAGCGAATAAACCCCGACAGTCGTCTTATGCTCGTCGTTCTGGCTCCAATCCACCAGAACTTTGCCAGTGCGCAGCGCTTTCTTCATGTCCGAAACTACGAGATTGCGGTGCTGGTCTTCCAGCAACTGCGCCAGCGCCCGGGCAAATGACTTTGTCTCTTCATAATTCGTTTTGGTATTCAGCGGGACGTAAATCTGCAATCCCTTCGAGCCTGAAGTCTTGGGAAAACTTTGCAGCTTGAAGTGATCGAATATTTCCTTCAGCCAAACTCCGACCTGGCAACACTGCACCATATCCGCCGGAGCGCCGGGATCAAGATCGAACACCAGCGACCGCGGGCAACTTAGATCTTTTGCCAGCGAAAGCGACGGATGCAACTCAATCGCCGCCAAATTCGCCAGCCAAACCATGGTCGGCAGGTCGTTCAGCAAAATGTAATGGATGGTGCGTTGATTGCCTTCGCTCCACACCGGCGTCGTCTTCACCCAATCCGGACGATGTTGGGTGGCATTTTTCTCGAAAAAAAACTGGTGATCCACGCCGTTGGGATATCGCTTCAGCGTGCACGGATGGTCTTTGAAATGCGGCACCAGCACGGGAGCAATCCGCGCATAGTAATCAATCACTTGCCCTTTGGTGAATCCAGTTTTCGGATAAAGAACTTTTTCGAGGTTGGTCAGTGAAAGATGTTTGCCGTTGATTTCAACTACCGAAGCAGTAGGCACAGAGAGATTTTACCGCGCCGCGCGATTGCGCACTTAGAACCTCCTTCCCTGCTCCACATGGGACCTTCGGGCGGCAGGCAAGTACAAGGCAGGGCTACAGTGAACATCCGATTGAAGTTTGGAGATTCAGCTTCGACACTGGCAATTGGAGGTGGAAGATGCCGGAAAAAGAAACGATTGAAAGATCCCACGAAGATGCCCGCGAGGGTAAGGCCCCATCCACGCAAGCGGGGGAGTTCGTGCGTGAGGAGATGCATCACATTCGTGAAGGCAAACACGGAGCAAGGTCCACGCAGCAGGCAGTTGTCATCGGCCTTTCAAAGGCCCGGCGCGCCGGAGTGAAGTTGAGTCCACCCAAAGGATCGCCTTCTTTGCGAAAAAAAGCTAAACAAGACTCCGCCGCCGCAGCGAAACCGAATCGCAAAATTTCCGGGAAGCGCTCGCGGGCTGTTTCGGCTGCGCTGAAACGGGAGCCTAAATCCGCGGCCAGCTCGCAAGCAATTTCCAGACAAGCAAAAAAGAGTGCGGCAAAGCGAAGCAAAAGCACTCGGAGTGCATCGGCTTCCGCCGCTGCTCGTACTCGAAAAGCAGCGTAAGCTCGAAAAGCAGCGTCAGCAATGTCGTATGGGTGGGCGTCCATTTGGGATACCGACTCGGTACGGAGTTTGCGAGGCGCACTGTTCGGGCTGCACTCCTGAGACCACGCAGAGTGCAGCTTTATGGATCATTAAGCGTCAGCCTATCGGGAGTTTCCGCAGAATCTAGTTAATTCGCACACTATCCAACCTCGACCAAGCTTCGTGCGGTTGTGAGGAGGTTGCCTGCATCATTTTTGTCGACCAGGGCCGAAAATCCAATGCGCTCTAAGTCGTCGGATGAAAGGATGTCCGCGAAGGAAGTAAAGAGAATCAGTGGAGTTTTGGGCAAGACTTCTTTCAAAATATGCGCGGCGCTTAGACCGTTCATGACGGGCATGGAAAGATCGAGAACGATAAGATCTGGTTGAAACCGCTGGGCCTTGAGGATCGCTTCCTGACCGTCTGAGGCTTCCGCGCAAACCTTCCATCCCGACTGCTCAAATATCTCGCGCAAAGTTGCCCTTACCACGGCGCTATCGTCGGCAAGGAGAACAGATTTCACATTAGCCCATTTCTCGCACGTGCTGAGTCGCCAGCTACGCTAAGTTTAGGCGGGTTCCTGAAAGTCGCAATACAGGGGTCACCGTAGGTTAACGTACACAATCGGACATCACATCTCAGCTTTGGATGAGCCAAAACGAAAGCTCGGATTGACGACGAGATGCGGCGCGAAACAAATCAGTTTTCCAGCCAAATAGGGTTATATCCGATGGGAACTTTATGGTTTTGAATTTGATAAACGTGACCGTAAACATCCGTATACTCCACGTATTGATCGGCGACGGTTACATTTTGGGTGTGGCCGAGACTGAGGGACGTGTTCCAAATCGCCTCCGCTTGATAGCCACCCGGTTTGGTAAAGGCACAACTCCAAATCGGGCTATTCGTGGATTGGGCTTGGCAAGGCTGCGTCATCGTCGAACCCACAAGCCAGTCGTAATAGAGCTTATAAGCGGTCGCGTTCGGTGTGGGTTTCTGTGAGGTTTGATCCCATAGATTGCCCTCAAGGACGTTATCAAAGGCATAGAGATAAAACCGGCTTGCTTTTGTAGAAAGCATATCGAGTACGAGACGGAAGCTAAATCCTGGTTGTTGATTCGCCGGAATAGGCGCACTTTGACAACACCAACTGCCTTCAGTAATCCAGATGGGTTTACCTGTTTGGTTGTATTGCTGCATGTCAGTCACCGTGCTACTGACACGGGTGATGATGTCTTCAGGGTTGAGGACATAACCATGAAGGCCAATAATATCCACGTACTGGCCGCCGCCGTCAGCCAGATAATCGGCGAGCCACAACATTTTAATCCCGTCCTTACTGTCGCCGGTTTCCGCGGGGCTGCTGATCTTGATTTTTGGGTCGTAGGACAAAGCAGTAGTGCGTATGTCTCTCGTCATACTCACTAACTGTTGCGTGGTGCCCCCCCATTCTTGCGGATTGTTGGGTTCATTCCAAACTTCCAGGGTCTGGATTTTCCCGGGCCCGACATGCTGCATCAGCGCGCTGACAAAATCTTTTAAATGCTTATCCGATCCCGTGCCGCCGGAATTTAAATCGTCGGGCGGATAGCAACTGCCCGGAACAGCGTTACCTTTATTGCAACTGCATGACGGGCAGGACGAAGCCCATGTGGGCGTGGAATATACCGTGTACAAAATGGTCTGTTGATTTTGCTCTAGGAGCGACACCCAGCGGTCGAAATAAGTCCAGTCATAGACCCCTTCCGCGGTATTGATCTTGGACCATTGAATACCCGCGGAGACACTGCGCCAGGAAGAAAACTCAATACCTTCCTGCGTCGGCCACGGATCCATTGGCGAGATGAAATGCATGGCGAACCATTGAGCGGAAACCGGGGGAGGAGTATTTTGCTGATTATCATCCCCGGATTGCGTCCAGGCTGAGACGGCCGCTAATAATAAGAAAAACGCCAGAGAAACATAGGCTCGCTTCATAAGAAACACCTCTGAGAATCGCGGCTCAAAACACCTCTCGTTCCGGAGTTGCACGAAGGAGGGTGCCGCAAGCTCGTGAATGTTGACACGTGCAGTCAGCGACACAGTCGTCTCTGCGCGTGAAAAATGGTTTCAAATTAGGGCTTGCTACTGTGAAGTGGCTGACCGTAGTGCGATTGAGCCGAGTATAGGGAGAGAAAGATGAGCGGTCAATAGCCGCACGAAATCAGAAGTACGTGCCCTATGTTCACCACTATGCATTATTCATCGCGTGGATTTGTCCGGCATTCCCCCCGACCTTACTTCATGGAGAGATTACTGATCCAACAAAAAAGCATCCCTACCGGGCGCCTTCCGGAATCGAAGCGAAGTTATCGCTAAGCGCTGAGAAGTCGCACGCTCGCGTAGGGATAAAGCGAAACGTCCGATTCCTGCTTACACAGCTCTTGCCAATGGAACTTCTGGACCGCCGGAAGTTTCCTCGCGCGTCGATGATATGTCTCGGGCACCTGTCTGCTTCAACACATCTTTCGCTTGGTCGCGTTCAGAGGCATTGTCGGTGTGCACGGAGAGCAAAATTCCTCCATCTTTTACAACTCCCTCGTAGCGCTTGGCCTCATACTCAGGAATGCCCATCCCGATTAATCCTCCCGCAAGGCCGGCAACGACGCCCCCAACTCCGCCTCCGGCAAGCATCGCCAAGATTGGCCCCGCAGCAATGAGGGGTCCTACGCCGGGGATAGCTATTGCCCCCACTCCGGCGAGCCAACCCAATGCTCCTCCCAGAACGAGCCCGGTTGTGGCTCCCGTAGCAGCGCCTTCCGGCGCTTTCGTCCCTTTTTCATGTGCGAATTTTTGTGTGTTCCAATTCTCCGGAAAGAGAACCGATACATCTTGATTAAGGAATCCGGCCGCTTTGAGACCTTCGATTCCCGCTTCTATGTCTGAACGATTGGAATAAATTCCGAATACAGCTATGTTCTTCAAAAAGGGCCTCCTCAAAGTTTAGGAGCTATTCCTGCGGTTGAACTGTAATTTGATTTGTGATCTTTTCGGACCCTGCGATCTCCGCGGCTTTGGCCTGAACTTCGTTCCGCTCATCAGCGGATCTTACCGGCCCCTTCAACGTCACTTCGCCATTTTGCGTAATGATTTTTACGTTATGGGCATATGCGGATAGATTTTTGTCGCTCATCAGCGCCCGCCGAATGGCCCGGGTCGTTTGGATATCCGGTGAGTTATTTTTTTGCTGGTCGGCGGCGGTCGGGGTCTCTGCTTTCTGATCGGACAAGTTTGAGCCGGTGTTGTCCGGCGGGTTTGGCGGCGTTGCTTGCTGACAATTTGCCATGCCAACTGAGCAAACTCCCGTCACCAAGAACATGAGCATTAGTCTCGCGATTCGCATTAGTTCCCTCTTAATTTAAGCTCCTTCAAAGTTAGAAAACTCTTGGGAAGAATGCCATCCGGTCAAAGCATCAATTTTCAAAAGGAATTACTCTATAAGTTCTTGAGGGCCTAGAAGCATTAACGCGGGAAATCTCGTTTGGAACGGAGGAAATTAGGCATCCAAAAAGCGCCTTCGCAAATACCTTCTCAGGATTGTGATGAACTCCAAGTGATCTACGCAATCACCGGACTCCGGGCCAACTGCCTTACGAATGCGGGGATACGATCCCTCTCGCGGGGTTCGCGAATGCAGATGAAAGCGCAATAGTCGCATCGAGTTACCGGCCTGCGCGGCGGTGACGGAGACAACGCATCAGATGCGGATTTCGTCCTCCTCAACATTGTGATCCTGTCGCGTATCGTCGCGCCTGGAAAGCAATGAATCGGAAGGTAAGGAAACTGACACAGTCGTTCCTGAACTGTCAGACTGAATGGTCATTTTTCCGCCGAGTTGACGGACGCGCTCCCGCATGCCGCGGATGCCGACTCCGGACGCATTCGACTGTATTTCGGAAAGCTTTTCGGCAGACATGCCCTTGCCCTGATCTTTTATCTCCAATGAAATGTTGTCTTCGGAGGAGGTGACACGGATAGCCGCCGTTTTACTGCCCGAATGGCGATGGATGTTTGTCAGGCATTCTTGAATTACGCGGAAGATTATGAGTTCCGCATCTCGAGAAAAGCGTTCCAACTCTTCTGGCAGGGTCAAACTGACGTCCAGTCCGCTCCGTTCACCAACCCCGTCTATATACCACTGCAGAGCGACGCCAAGACCGCTCTCGTCCAGCAAAGGAGGATGCAACAAATAGGATGCCGTCCGTATCTCTTTTGTCAGTTGCTCAAGTATGGTCTGCGCTTCCCCAATGTCCGCGGCCAATTGGGGCTCGCCGGCCGAAGCGTGTTGCGCAAGTTTTCCCAGAGTCATACCCAATACCGTTAAGGTCTGCCCTGCACTGTCGTGAAGTTCCCGGGCAATATGTCGACGCTCTTCGTCTTGAACGCGCATGAGGTCCTGAGAAAGCCCCTGGACGGTTTGAGCCTGTTCGAGAACTTGAGCATTCCGTTCTTCCAATTCTTTAGTCCGAATTTGAACTTCGGATTCTAGAGTCGCTGCGAGCTTACGAAAACGGTCTTCGGATTCGGATATCACAACCCGAGCCCGTACTTGGTCAGAAATGTCCCTGAAGTAGCAGACCACGCCAAATCCGCCTTCAGGCAAAGGGATTCGATCCACTCGCCATTCATAATATTCGGTGGCATCGCGGTCGATCCTGCGCTCAAACCATTCAGGGGTCTGGTACGGATCGCCGCTCTTTAGCGTGTTTCTGAAAATCTCAACAATTTCGTCTCCAAACCTTTTTTTCCAAAGCAAATGAATCACTTCCCGGAGGTCGCGGCCGATAAGAT
>JBEKTR010000151.1:0-9168 GCA_049515835.1 Terriglobales bacterium | reverse complement strand
TGGCCTTGCTCGCCGTCGCTTTGTCGGTTTGGATGATCGACAGCTCTTCGGTTTCGCGCTTGGCAAGCATCGCAGCTGAGGCCCACGGCGAAATTTCCGGCGGGATTCGCCTCAACATTGACCGCGACACTCTGCGCATGTTCGGTAGTCGTCCACTTCTCGGTTGGGGGCTGGGAACTTTTCCCGAAGTCTATCCTCAGTTTCGCAGCTTCTACACTGATTTCCTTATTAACGGAGCGCACAACGACTATCTGCAATTCCTCGCTGAAATGGGCGTACCGGGCTTGCTGGCAATCTTGTGGTTCGTGTCCGCTGTCTATCGCAACACGTGGCGCAAACTCGAAGACTGGCCTTCAAATATTAACGGGTCGGTTGCTCTCGCAGCTGCTCTTGGTGTGACGGGAATACTCGTTCACAGCTTTGTGGATTTTAATTTGCAAATCCCCGCTAACGCTGCGCTCTTCTACTCGCTGTCCGTAATCGCAGCCATGGAGCCACGCTTCGGACTTTCCCGCCGTTAGAATTTCTGAATGTGAGGATCGGTAACTGCGAGGTTGATGGAGATCGGCCGTCTACGGCTCGGTGGGGCTCACGGGCGTACTACCTCTAGGCCAAATCCCAATAATAATGCCCACCCCGGTCGCGACCAGTCCTATCTGTGCTACGCGGCTGCTCAGAATCCCACCAGATGCAGCCGACGGCGACCCCTTCGTCCGCTGCACCGGACAACCTTCTCTTTCATACCGGTTGTATTGTTGCCCCTCGACGACTGTAATCGCTGGCGCCGCACTCGTGGTTGCTCCGCCCGCGGTCTCAGCCTTTGCCAGAATAAATTCTGGGCCGTAGTTGATGCCCACCGCGCCTTTCAGCGCTGCCACTTGAATCGTTCCGCTGACGTCCGCCACCGAAAACTGCGTCCACGTGTTCGAAACTGGACTTGCGATTTCACATTTCACATGGACTTGCATCTGGCTCGATGATGCGACCGTTGCTCCGCCATGATCGAGATAAAGGTCGTTTCCCGCAAACTTGAGAACTGTCTCCGGTTGCAATGTAACCGTCGCGCCGGCGAGGTTGAGATTTGCCGCCGCACCGGCTTTGGTTTCGATTACGCTGCCGGGTATAACGGCGATAGAATCCGTCACCGGATGTCCATCTACCAGAACATCCCCATTGGCGTACAACATCGCTCCGGTGTCTGTCGCAAATAATGGCAAACAAACGGAGGCGACCGCCATGCCGCAGACAATCTCCCTGAAAATTCGACCCATCATTTCCTGTTTAGATACACGACTGCCTAGGTCAGCGTAACGTTTAGTTCCTTTAGGGTCAATAACCTCTGCTATACCAAGGTAACGAGTGCCAGGACCTTTCACCGCCATCGATCGACCGCTTCCCACCACAGTACCCGTATCCACTCGTAGAAGTTCGTTTTCGCCCACTCCCGTTCCCGCCACCATGCCGTTCCGAACGTCCTCGGTTCTGCGCAGGCTGCGACGCTATATTCGCGCGTCTTATCCATCGCTCGAAAAATACTCAGCGCCCGTCGCGTATGGTAGTCCGAGGTCTCCAGTAGCACCGTCCGCGCATTCAGTGGCGCGAGGCAGCGCTGCACGTCTGCCGTTTCCGCTCTCGTTGAAAATCCCACAATGGGACAAATTCGGATCGCCTTCGCTTGCGACAGCCCCCGAACATAGTTTTCCGCCAACTCCGTCGAATTCCATTGATAGACCTTCTCTTCCGCTGGGACATCCAGAAGCATAGCCGGCGCATACCCCTCATCCAGCAGCTTCAGCCCGCACGCAGGACGGTACTTAGTCTCTCCAGCGAGCACCACAATCACATCTGACTTGCGTGGCTCGTTGATCACCAGAAAATGTCCTGAATGAGCAAGAAGAAAGAGAAACCCGCCAACTCCGGCCAAAACCACGCCGCCACCCCACCATAGGTTCTTTCGCTTCATTAGGCCGCCTGCGCTCGTTCCCGAAACATTCTCAAAACATCGCCGTGGTAAGATTTTTCATACGTACTCTGTATATGACAATTTCCAATTCAGCTACTTTTGCTGCCGAATTTAAGCAGAAAATCGCCACCAAACAGGCTCGCGTCGGCATCATCGGTCTCGGCTATGTCGGCCTGCCCCTCGCGCTGCTCTACAGCGAACAAAGTATACGTGTGACCGGATTCGACATTGACCGCCGCAAGATCGATACCATTGCCAACGGTGGCACTTATATCTATCGCATACCCGCCAGCGAGATCCAAGCCGCCAAGTCTGCGGGATTCGAGGCCACTGACGATTACGCGCGCCTCCGCGAGATGGACGCCATTATCATCTGCGTCCCCACTCCGCTAAACGAATATCACGAGCCCGACCTCAGCTACATCACCGACACCGGAAAAGCCATCGCGCCCCATCTCAAGCCCGGCCATCTCGTGGTGCTCGAGAGCACAACTTATCCGGGGACCACCGAAGAAGTCCTCGTCCCCATTCTTGAGCAGGGCAACAAGCTCGGGCTCAAAGCCTCCCGGGAAAACAGCTCGAACGGCAATGTTTTCTACGTTGCTTTTTCTCCTGAGCGTGAAGATCCCGGCAATACTACCGTAGCCCGCCGTGACATTCCTAAAGTTGTGGGTGGTCTAGACCCCGAAGCCTCCGAAGCGGCAGCCACCATGTACGGCTCCATTTTCAACCGCACCGTGTCCGTATCTTCCCCCGCGACCGCGGAGATGACCAAGCTCCTCGAAAATATCTACCGCTGCGTCAACATTGCGTTGGTCAACGAGCTCAAGCTTCTCTCTCTGCGCATGGGGATCGACATCTGGGAGGTCATCGAAGCCGCATCCACCAAACCATTCGGTTTCCATCCCTTTTATCCCGGCCCCGGCCTCGGCGGCCACTGCATTCCCGTGGATCCCTTCTATCTCTCATGGAAAGCCAAGGAATTTGATTTCCGCACCCGTTTCATCGAACTCGCCGGTGAAATCAATGTCTCCATGCCCTATAGTGTGGTCGCCGCCGTCGCCACTGCGCTCAACCAGCGAAAAAAGGCTGTTAACGGCTCGAAAATCATGGTGCTGGGATTGGCCTACAAAAAAGACATTGATGATCTGCGTGAATCGCCGTCGCTGACCATCATTGAATTGCTGCAAAAAGAAGGCGCTCAGGTCAGCTACAACGATCCTTATTTCCCCACTGTCGGCCGCGGCCGTAAATACGATTTGGACATGAAGTGCACGCCGCTGGACAATCTCGGAGGATATGATTGCGTTCTCATCGTCACGGACCATTCCGACTACGATTATGACCGCATAGTGCGCGAATCGCAGCTCGTTGTGGATACGCGCAATGCCACCAAAGGGATTCAGAATGAGAAGGTTGTGCGCTGCTGAATTCAACTCACCCAGGAGCCGGGGAGCGGATTATTGAGAAATTGAGCTGGCTACGGACGAAAAGACAGTATTCGAGTTGGTGCCAATCAGTTGAATCGTCCCTACTACGATAACAAGGATCACCGCCAGCATCACGGCATATTCCGCGACATCCTGGCCGCCCTCATCGCGCCATAAGAGACTGAGAAGATTTTTCAAGAGACCTCTCTTTTTAAAGCTACCCGCAAGTGGATACAGTTTGGCCTGTCCGAACACTTCCGTATCCGACACGAGGGGATGAATAGAATGTTAATTTTTCGCCTTAGATAGCTTCAATAGCACTCTAGTGACCTCCTATGGCACGAAAGTGCCATGCCCTCATGCCCTACCGCCTGCCGTAGCCACGTACCTGCTCGGTTGGGCCATTTTCGATAGACCACCCTGATCGGCTAGGTGATCGTTTTTAGCGGTAGTGACTGGTTTACGGCGAATAGCGCCAGTTCCAGGCGCGTGGATACCCCCAGTTTGTCGAAAATGTTGCTTAGGTGGTGCTTCACGGTATCTTCGCTGATCTTGAAGTATTCCGCGATTTCCCTGTTTGAATAGCCCGCCACCACCGCCGACACAATCTCCAACTCCCGCGGCGTCAGGCCAAATTTCTTTTGCCGCGCTTCTTCACCCGAAGATTGCACCAGCGTCCGCAGATACTGCACTAAATTCGATACGCTCTCCCGGCCCACCCAATATTCGCCAGACATCACCGTGTGAATGCTCTTCAGCAGCAGTTGCGTCGCCGAATCCTTGAGCACCACGCCCCGCGCTCCCAGTTGTAGCGCTTCGACAATCTGGTTCTTTTCCGCCGCCGCCGTGAGCAGTATCACGCGCACGGGGTTTGAGTTCGAAGCGTTGCTCATATCTCGCAGCGCTTCCAATCCCGTATGCTTGGGCATCGCCAGGTCAAGCAGCAGAATGTCGGGCTTGAGTTGGGCCGCCATTTTCACTGCTTCCCCGCCATCGCTGGCTTCGCCGATTACTTTCAGGTCACTCTCGGTCTCCAGCAGCCGGCGCAATCCATCGCGAAATATGGGATGGTCGTCAGCAATCACAATGCGAATCTGGTGCGATTTTCGATTATCCATTGTTTGTATTAACCATAGATGGCTTCTTGCTTCCACGGGACGCTGATTTCCAATCGTGTTCCCTGGCCAGGTTTCGATTCTATCGCGAGTTGGCCCTCCAGCAAGCGCACTCGCTCCTGGATCACGGTCGGGCCTTTCCCATCCGCATCCAATTGCATCTGTGACATGTAACCCTCAAACGGAAAACCGCAGCCATTGTCTTCAATTTCCACTTGCCATGCCCGGTTATGTGAGCCCAGCCGCACCTGCACCTGTGTCGCCTGGCTGTGTTTGCGCACGTTCACCAGCGCTTCCTGCACAATTCGCGCAATCTCCCGGCAAACTGGCTGCGGCATCTCCACCGCTTGCATGTCCGAGCTGAACTTCGCTGCAATGCCTGTCTCCCTCTGGAATCGCTCGACCGTGTCGCCCAAAAATCCCAGCAACCTCTTTGCATCCAGATCCATCGACTTCATCTGCTGCATCAGCTCGCGCAGTTTCAAAACTTCTTCTCGCAGCAAGCTCTGGATCCGGCTGAGCTCTCCGGTCACCAACTCCGGCCGCGTCTGCGATTGCCGCCGGATCACATCGACCTGCATTTCCACGGCAATCAGCGATTGCACTGCTCCATCATGCAACTCGCGCGCAAACCTCGCCCGCTCCGCCGCGCCCGCCCGCAACCGTAGCCGTCGCAGAAGATAAACGTTATACACCGCCGGCCCCGCCTGTTTCACCAACTCTTGCAGAAAATGCAGCTCTTCTTCCGGATTCCCCGCTGATTGGGGATCCAAAAGAAAAAATCGCCCCCACCATTCCCGCCCGAAGAGAAACGAAACCACAATCGCATCCCGGAACGGATGTTTCTGTGCAAACCCCTCCATGAATCGGTCCGGAATATACCCGACCCGGTTCCCTTCCTGATTGAGCGCGTTCACTGCTGCCCCTTGCATGGTACCGGCCTCCCGGCCCTGCACAAACCACACATCGGCTGGCGACTCGAACAGGTACACCCCCCGATCTTGTGAGGTATTTTCCAACCACTTAAACGTCGTTTGCCCGTCGCTCCGCGCTCGCACTTCTCCCGTAAATACGTGGTGGCTATTCGCTTCCTGCGAAGCAATGAGCGCGCACTCCGATCCAAACATCTCCATCAAATCGGTTAGGATGCCATGCAGCGTTCCCGTCAACCCCGCTTCCACCCGCGCTCGCCCTAGAATCCGGGCGATCACTGCTTTTTCGCCACGTAGTTGTTTCTGCTGGTCCGCCAGATAACCCAACAGGAAACTCATCACCAGCAGATAAATCGACCGCATGACCAGACGTCGCGGTTCAAACTCTGCTTCATTCGTGCGAATCACAGGCAGATGGTGCGCCATCAGGAAAACATCCACAGTGTGAATCCATCCCAGATGCACCAATAGACTGTCCACCCACAAAAGCGCGACCCCGCCAATCGCCGTCGCTACTGTTTCCAGCAGTCCCCATCGATACGCAGCCGCCGCCAGCACAAAGACAAAGAACAGAAAGAACGGATTATTCGGTCCCGCTCCGCACACCGAAATCAACGCGGGCCATACCACGTCGGCGGCGTGCACCAGCAATCGGAACGACCTCGTGGATTGTTGCCGCAAGCGCAGCAGCACCATGATCACCAGACCATGGGTGATGTATAGCCCTAGTAAGACGAACGTCCAGAACGGATACTCAAGGCTGGCCGAATCCATCCAGATCGCAACCAGCGCCGTGATCGCAAGAAATACCCGTGCCGTCGCTAGCCAGCGCTCCGTGCGCCGTACTTCCACCGGACTCACCGGGGCGCGCGCCCGCCAACGGAACCTGTTTTCAAACGGCTTCAAAAACATGCAGCCCCATGTTAACCCGTCATCCGAATCCCGCAAATACCATCTGCATCACGTCTCTACCCGCCGGCCCTTGTCATAGCTGAAAGACCCGCTTTCTCCAGCGGGCCCAGAGCCTGCCCTGAGCGTAGTCGAAGGGGATCCGGCGCACCCCACAACCGGCCCGTTACGCATCTCGATACTTTGGTTACCAAAGTACTATTCCGACCCTATTGTTCCTGTTTAAGATGAAGCCAAGGACATGCCCCTCCCCAGGCTCTCGAAGATTTGGTTCTACTGTGTCTGCGTCTTAGTCGGCGTGCAGGCGGTGGCCCCGCTGCTGCTCAATCGTGGCTATCTTCTCGAAGTCATCACAGACATTGCGCAAGCGGTTTTACTGCTCTCCGGCACCGCCGCTCTTTCGCTCAACATCTTCCACAATCGGGGCCGGGCCAAAGCCTTCTGGGCTTTGATGACCTTGGGCGTCGCCATGTGGTTCATCTATCAGGTCATATGGGTCTACTGGGAGGTCGTCCTCCGGCAGGATGTACCCGACCCATACGGCGGCGACATCATCATTTTTCTCCACCTCGTGCCCATGATGGCGGCGCTCGCCCTTCAAGCCCACTTCGAGCATGATGAGCGTTCCACCCGTCTCGGCTCTCTCGACTTTGCCCTGCTGCTCCTCTGGTGGCTCTACCTTTACTTCTACGCTATTTTCCCCTGGCAATACATCAGCCTGCGCGAGGTCGCTTACTCCACGAATTGGAATGCCCTCTACTTGGTTGAAAAAATCGCTTTTCTCGCAGCCCTCTGGCTCGTCTGGCGCAAGAGCAGCGGTTCATGGAGGGCCGACTACATCCACTGGTTTCGCGCCACTCTGATCTATGGCCTCAGTTCCTACGTGGCCAATTGGGCCATTGTCCGCAATTTGTATTACACCGGCAGCATTTATGACGTTCCGCTGACCGTCTCCATGGCCTGGATCACTGCCATCGGCCTGTGGGCTTTTCACTCTAAGCATCAGGACGCTCCGCGTCCTCGCGTCACACAAGGTGTTTGGGTCGCGCGCATCGGCATGGCCGCGATTTTTTCTTTGCCCCTCTTTGCCGGTTGGTCGCTTTTTGATAATTCCATTCCCGCCAAAGTCCGCACCTTCCGGCTCGTGCTGACCCTGGGCGCCATGCTCCTCATGGGCTCCATGGTCTTCTTGAAGCAGCACTTGTTGGATCGTGAACTGCTGCGCCTGCTCCGCAGTTCGCAGGAATCTTTCGACAATCTTCATCGCCTGCAAACCCAGCTTGTGCAATCGGAAAAGCTGGCCTCACTCGGTCAACTCGTTGGTGGCGCCGCGCATGAACTAAACAATCCACTCGCCGCCATGATGGGTTATACCGAACTGCTCTTGGCCACGCAGTTGAACCCCGAGCAGCAAACGCTCGCCGAGAAAATCAATCTCCAAATTCGCCGAACCAAAACCCTGGTTGCCAACTTATTGAGTTTTGCCAAACAAACCCCCGCGAACAAAACCATGTTGGATTTGAATATGCTCGCCGAAACTGCGGCCCGCATCTCCCAGCCGCAAATGGCCGCGCGCAACATTCAATTGCGCACAGATTTCACTCCCGTCCCCCGCGTCTTCGGCGACTCCAATCAACTGCTTCAAGTCTGCCTTCACATCACCAACAATGCGCTAAACGCGATGTCGGAAAAAGGCACCCTGCTCACCGTCAGCACGCATCTGCAAGGGGATGTCGTCATTCTCGAATACAGCGATGACGGTCCCGGCATCTCCGAACCCAATCGCGTCTTCGATCCCTTCTATACCACGCGTCCCGTAGGTCAAGGCGCGGGCTTGGGATTGAGCGCCTGCTACGGCATCGTCCAGGAACACGCCGGCACCATTGTCTGCCGCAATCGCCCCGAAGGCGGAGCCCAATTCCAAGTCCATCTCCCCGTCACCACCGCCGCTGTGCGCGAAGCTTCCACCGCCAGCGCAGTGTAGTCGTTCATCACAGCCCATGTAGGACAGCCGCCCTCGGCCGCCCAGTCGAGCACAGCTCGACAGCACTCACCTCAATAGCGGCACATTGTCATCCCGAAGGCTCGCGCTTTCACCAGCGAGTCGAGGGATCTCGCGTGCATCTGCCCAGCTCTAACCACCTTGTTATTCCGAAGCCACTTTAGCGGTGTGAGCCTGCCCTTGAGCGAAGTCGAAGGGAACCTGCTTTTTGTGGCACCGATCCCTGAGACGACGGTATGTCCTTCCGTAAACGATGGCCAATCACGCACATCTTACAGCGATGTGCAATTTCGACCAGACGCCTCTCCGCTCCAGGGGCTACGATTCAGCCATGCCCGACACAAAAACCCATCCAACACCCAGGCTAGGTAAATCTTCCCAGCCTCCACTTGCATACCCAGGCGCAGCACCCGACTCCGAGCGTGCGAAGAGGCCGCGACTTGCCGAGCCTCCTCCCAACGACCAGGAGCTAACTGCGGGAGACCGGGTTCAGGGCTTGGGTAATTTCGGCAAACCGACTGGCGAAGTGGGAACTGTCGAGCAAGCCAACGCGGAAGACGCTGTGGTCAAGTGGGATGATGACGGTCGCATGAGACTTCGCCAACCGTGGCTCAAAAAGTTAAAGTAACGGATCGAGCAAGGGACTATCGAAGACGAACAGTGGGCCACTCCGGGAGGGTGGCCCACCTTTACGTTTTTTGTAAAGATGGTGAGTGCGAGGCCCTTCACCACAGCTCTTTACTGGCCTGGCACGTGCACCGACCCCCCACAATCGTGCCTTGCATGGGCGCATCGCCGCAAGAAGCTCCTCTAACCT
>JBEKTR010000150.1:0-9269 GCA_049515835.1 Terriglobales bacterium | reverse complement strand
CCATTCACAGATTTGCTGTTGTTGGCGTCTTGGTTGTTCTGCGCAGGTTCAGATCCGGGTCCCCAACCGCGTCCGTTCCCGGCTTCGATTACATAATTGAGGCCCCATTTGCCGGATGGAATCTTGCCGGTGGCGGTCACGCCGACCTCCTGCATGGGCAGGAAACCGCCGGTGTCGTCAAATTGATAGAAAAAGGGGCGGTCCACGGCGGTTTCAAGGTATTCGCCTTTGTTGAAAGCAGTGTTGTAGTAGCCGACCCAGGTGTGATAACGGCCAGCGGCGATACTGAAGTAATCGTTCTGGCGATAGCGCAGCAGCAATCTTTCGACATCAGCACCAATGCTGTTGTCATTTTGTGCGATGAAGAGGACTTCTGCCAGAGTGGAGACTTTATCCGATAGCCGCGCGGTCATAAATAGATCGAGCGATCCGAAAAGAAATGTATCGGGAACATGGCTCACAGATTCGAAGCCGACATCGCCGAAGACGTTGAGTTGAAGTCTGGGAGCCACCTCGTGAACTGGCGGGGCTTCCACGGGAGCGGGTTCGGGAGGAGGAGGAGGTGTTGGTGCGGGAGCCGCCTTCAGCGCCTGCACTTCTTGTTCTAGTTCCTGTATGCGATTGAGAAGCTGCTGATTAATCTCATTCTGGCTTCCAGAAGGAGGATTAGATTGTGCCAAAAGCGGAGGCACCCAGAATACGAACAAAGAAGCGAACACAACGAGCAGCATTCTTCCTGCGAGACGAAAGCCTCGATCTGCCATGTTATCCCCCCGATGGAAATGTCGGCAAAATGCGAGTGAGCTTTAGAAGAGAGGAAAGATTGGGTACGTCGAAGAGGGAATGAACTTTCGATTAGCAAGTGCTGTGCTATGAGCCGGCTGATTGCATTTCCGTCCCGCTGCTTGTTGGCGTGTCTATCATACGGCAGGCTTTTTCGATGTCGAGAACATGCATGAGGCGATTTTGCAATTTGTGAACGCCCACGATGACGTCTCTCACGTTGCCGCGCATTGTGCCTGGCGGCGGTTCGAAGGTGAAGTCCTCGACTTCCACGACGTCGCCGATTTCATCCACCAGCAGGCTGACAGCACCGTCATTCGTTGCGACGACTATATTCATGAATGACACTCCAATCGCGCGCGGAGCAAGCTCGAGGCGCCGGCGTAGATCCACCGCCGTGACGATTTGACCGCGTAGGTTGATGAGGCCTTCGACTACTGCGGGGGCCAGTGGAACCTGAGTAAGATCTAACTGATTGATGACCTCCTGTACCCCGATGAGCTCCACGCCAAAGAGCAGGCCTTCCAGATAGAACGTACAGAATTGGAGATGGTTAGGCATAAGTCAGTTAATTGCGCCAATTGCCGCCATATGCGTGGCCTCAGGCATGGTTCCGGAGATGTGCAAGATCGTTGGAATATCAAGCAATTCGGTAACGCGGTCGCCTATGACTATCGAGTAGAGCACGCCCGGCCTTGTCGCCGCCGACTTCACTTCTGCGCAGTCTTCCATGATGTCCAAGATGCGATCGACGACTAATCCGAAGGTGCGGCCGTCGTGATTCAGAACAAGAACCTGCAAGGGACCGGAATCCGGGCGTTGAGCGGCCATCAACCCTTGAAGTTTTGTGCGCCGCTCCTTCATGACGACGTTCAAGCGTATCAAGGGAAGAATTTGTCCGCGATATTGGGTGACCCACTGTCTGCCGGACATTTCGACTCGAGAAACTGGAAATTCTTCGAGCCGTGCAAGGCTGCTCAAGGGAATGGCCATGCGGGAATCGCCCAACCCGGCGAAGAGCAGGAAAGTTTGCTTGCTGCGGGCGTCCGCCGATTGGCTAATTTTCCCGGCCACTGTATGGTCTTTTGGCTCGCTCAGAACGCTGGCGCGATGAGCCAGGCCGATGACGTCGATAATCAAGGCGACTTTTCCGTCTCCCATGATGCTGGAGCCTGCGAAGGTCTTGACGGACTTAAGTTGCTTGCGCAGCGGTTTGACGACGATTTCTTCGGTGTCGTAAATCTCATCCACGACCAAGCCGAAATTGCGGTCGTCGGCCTGCAAAACGACAATATTGACAGCACCATCTTCGGGACGAATGTTCTGCGGCAATTGCAACTCTTTAGCTAAGTAAACTAAAGGCAACAAACGACCTCGCAGGCGGTAGACTTCCGCTCCGCGAACTGTCTCGATACTGGTTTTGACTTCAGAACCTTCGAGGCGCACCAGTTCGAGCAAATTGACTTGTGGGATGGCGTAACGTTCGCCACAGCAGCCGACAACAAGGGCGGGAATAATCGCGAGTGTGAGCGGGATTTTGACTCGAACCGTCGTGCTTTGGCCCGGCACGGATTGAATATCCACGGTGCCGCCGATTTTCTCGACGTTCGTTTTTACGACGTCCATGCCGACGCCGCGTCCGGATACGGTAGTGACTTTTTCCGCAGTGGAAAATCCGGGAAGAAAAATGAGGTTGAAAATCTCCCGTTCGGGTAAGCGCGCCGCCTGCTCCGCCGCAATGATGCCGCGTTCGATCGCTTTCTGACGGATGCGCTCGCGGTTGAGACCTCCGCCATCATCGCTAATCTCGATATTGACTAGGCCACCTTCGTGGAACGCGCGCAGGCTAAGCAGGCCGGAAAGATTCTTGCCGGCCTTCGCGCGCACTTCCGGCAGTTCGATGCCATGGTCCACGGCGTTGCGCACCAGATGAGTGAGTGGATCTTTGATGGCTTCAATAATGGTCTTATCCAACTCGGTTTCTTTGCCTTCCATGTCGATGTGGACCTGTTTGCCGCAGCCAAGGGCAACGTCACGCACGGTACGCGGGAACTGCGCCCAGATATTGCCGATCGGCTGCATGCGAGTGCGCATGACATCTTCCTGCAATTCTGTGGCGATCAGGTTCATACGCTGAGCAATGGCGTGCAAAGCGGGATTCTCCATAGTGTTGGAGAACTGCAAGAGTTGATTTCGAGCAAGCACAAGTTCTCCCACGAGGTTCATTAGGCGATCCAGCAAATTGACACCTACGCGGATTGTTTCGGGCGCAGCATCGCGTGACTTCGAATCCATCATCTGCTGCGCGGCGAGGACGTCATCGGGCTTGGCCAGACCCATGGCCACTAGAATTTCGCCGAGACGGCGTCCGTCTCCTCGTTCCTGGGCTTCCAGGGCGCGAACGATGTCTTCCGGCTGGACGTGTCCTTTTTCGACAAGCACGCCGCCGATCTTTCCATGGGCTGGCTTGCGCGCGCCGTCGCCACGCTTCTTTTGCGGCGGTGCTACGGCGACGACCGCTTGGGAGCCTTGTTCCTTTAGCGGCGCTGCCTTTTCTCCTTCGGGTGGCTTCGGAGTTGCTGCGGCAGCGTCTTCGGGTATTTTCGCAGCGTCCGATGATGGCGTGGTTTGCAGTTGCGTCAAAGTCTCACGGAGTTCAGGATAATCCTCTTCGCCATCCTGGCCGGTTGCCTGAATTTCTTTGAGCATCTGGCGAACCGCGTCCACCATGCCTAATAAGGCGGTTGTAATCTGCGGGGTTAGCGTCAGATGTCCGTCCCGCAAACGTGTTAGAAGGTTCTCACCGACGTGAGCGACTTTCTCCAGTTTGTTGAAGCCGAGGAATCCGCACGTGCCTTTAATGGTGTGGATGGTGCGGAAGACGCCGGCAAGCGCGTCCTTGTCGTGAGGATTTTTTTCCAAGCCGACGAGATCGCGATCGAGCCGGTCGAGGTTCTCGGAGCTCTCCACCAGAAAATCGCGGACGATGTCGCTTTCGCTCACGCGCACTCCTTTTCAAGATTGAATTACCGCCCAGAATGGACCGTTGCATACCGGCCACGCGGCATCCGGGATACTGTGCTTCATCGGCAATTCGCGAATCTTCGCCAGTGTGTGAAGGAGGCGAGAGCTTATTTAACAAATTCCTGAGGAGGCGTGCCGAATTATTCCATCTCAAAGCTAAGGAATTGAAAGACTCCCAAGCGCTCGATCTCTAAAACCACGGGCTGCGTAGTTTTGAATTGGGCCAACTGCGCACGGAAGTCGTCGACACTCTTAACTGGCTGCCCGTTGACCGAGCGGATCACGTCGCCGGCGGCGAGGTCCGTCGAGATCAGCGGTTCGTAGTCCACCACGGCGGCCACTACCACGCCGGTGGATGTGCGAAGGTCCGACAAAACACTGGCTGTGGTGGAATTCAGATCAAGAAGAAAAACGCCAAGCGAGGCGATCAGGCTTTTCTGTGGATCAATCAGATCCGAAAGGCGATCAACGCCATTGGGCACATCCAGGGGCTTGACTGTTGCCTTGACCGTTTCTTTCCCCCGCAGCACTTCCATGTGCATTTCTTCGCCATGTGGGTGAAGGTACTGCAACACGGTGAACTTGGGCAACGAATCGATCGGGCGTCCATCGATCGAGAGAATAATGTCTTTCGCTTTCAGGCCACCTTTATCGGCAGGACCGCCCGGGGCGACGTCGGAGATGATGACACCCCAGTCCTGAGGAAGCTTCAGCCCCTCCGCGAGGTCGGAAGTGATGGTTTGAGCATTGGCACCTATCTCGGATCGCCGAATGCGACCGTGCTCACGGAATTCGTGGTACGCGAAAAATACCGCGGGGGCGGGGATGGCAAATCCCAAGCCTTCACTGCCGCCGCCTTCGGTGTAAATGAAAGTATTCAATCCGACCAGATTGCCATCACGATCCACGAGGGCCCCGCCGCTGTTGCCCGGATTAATGGGAGCGTCGGTTTGGATGTACACCATGGGGCGGTTGGGATCGATCTGGCGGCCAACGGCACTTACAATGCCTCGGGTGACCGTGTGCTCGAGGCCCTCCGGAGAGCCTACTGCCAGCACGACCTGGCCGAGGCGCACGCGAAAATCGAGATGCAGCGGGATATAGGGCAAGTCTTTAGCGTCGATTTTTATGAGCGCCAAGTCCACGAGGCGGTTCATTCCGAGCAATTTACCTTCGAATGTTCGCTGGCGATTGGAGAAGCTGCTTTTGAAGGCGATCAACTCAGATGGAGTCGGCGTGATGATGACGCGAATCCTCTGCGCTCCATTGACGACGTGAGCGTTCGTCATGATGTAGCCGTTGGGATCGACGATGACGCCGGAACCAATCGCGCGCTGGCGCTCGATAACGCCCACATCGGCGTCTCCACCACCTTTGCTTTCGCGAGCGCCGAAGCTGCTCACCTCGATCTGCACGACTGCTGGCAAGACCTTTTGGGCCAACGCATCGAGTGATTCATCGTATTCCTTGAGGATGTCGCTATGCTCAGACGGAGTGTTCGTTTGGCCGGACTGAGCGTTTCCATAAGGTGTGCTTAAGAGGAGGGCCAACGAGATAACCGTGATTGCTGTCGATGGTTTCACAAAACAACGCATGTCTTAACCTCGTATGCCCTAACCTTCTGAGAAGTGAATTCGCCCTGCTCTTAAAATATTTATATTGCGTATATTGCGCAATCGCCCGGTGAGTGCAACGATGCAGGGTACATCTCGTTCAACAGGATTCAAGGGCAAGCAATTTTCCGCTGGCCGTGGATAAACGGTCAAGGCCGCCGAGCATTAGTTGCGCCTGTTGATTCTTTGCGAGCGTACACGGGGGATAGCACCGCATGACGAATCAGGATGCAGGTTCGCGCACGCCGCTCGATACTCTGCTGATGCCCATCGTTCGTCTCGCGCGACAAGAAATCGCAGGCGCGATGTTGTTGCTCTTATGCACCGCTGCCGCACTCGTAATCGCTAATTCGCCGACTGGCCACATATATGAGGCGCGTTGGGATACGGTGGTTACGATCAGTTTCGGACAGATGTCGCTTTCGGAGAGCCGCCACCAGTGGGTGAACGACGGCTTAATGGCGATTTTCTTTTTTCTCGTTGGCCTGGAAATTAAGCGCGAGATCCTTATGGGTGAGTTGTCCTCCCTGCGTCAGGCTGCGTTTCCATTTGTTGCGGCCTTAGGCGGAAGCGTCGTTCCGGCCCTTATTTACATTGGCTTGAATCACGGCAAAGAAGGAGCGAGCGGCTGGGGCATTCCCATGGCGACGGATATTGCTTTTGCATTGGGAGCGCTGGCTTTACTCGGAAGCCGGATTCCAGCTCCGCTCAAGATTTTTGTAGCAGCACTGGCGATTGCGGATGACATTGTTGCAGTCGGAGTCATTGCATTTTTCTATACCGCGGAAATCTCTTTTGTGCATCTTGGCCTCGGACTGGCCGGGATTGCCGTTTCGGCGGTGGCCAACTGGGCCGGAGTTCGCAAGCCCATCATTTACGCTTTTCTATTTGCATTTGTCTGGGTTGCGATGCTGAAATCGGGCGTGCATGCCACGATTGCCGGGGTGTTGATGGCATTTACGATTCCCGCGAAAACTTACATTGACCGGCCCCGCTTTCTGCAACGCTGCGGCGCACTCCTGCGGCGGTTGGAACAGGCGGCTGCGGGCTCGGGAGAAGAGCACGAAGTCGTGCATTCGCTGGAGGCGCAGTGCGAATTGATGCAATCGCCACTCCATCGCATCGAACACAAGCTTCAGCCCTGGGTGACTTTCATGGTCATGCCGTTATTTGCGCTGGCAAACGCGGGAGTGAATGTGGTCGGGGGTTCGCTTTCCCGGTTTTGGAATACCTGCACGCTTGGCATTTTTCTAGGGTTAGTTCTTGGCAAGCCCGTCGGAATTTTCTTGCTTTCGTGGGTTTCGACGAAGTGGGGCATGGCTTCGAGCCCGGCCGGCGTCTCGTGGCGGCAGATCTTTGGGGCCAGTTGGCTTTGCGGCATTGGTTTTACGATGTCTCTATTTATTGCATCGTTGGGGCTGGCAGAAGAGTCTTTGCAGGATTCAGCCCGATTCGCCATTTTGGCAGCGTCTCTCGCGTCCGGAGTTGCCGGGAGTTTGGTTCTGCTGAAGGCAAAGCCGCAGGAAGGTTAGATCGAGTCGGACATTCGCTCTATGAAACTCTAAGCAGCCTTCGTGTCTTGGGAACGGCTGTCGGTAGCTTTTCACGGCGGATCCCCCCAACCTAATGCGACATGGTGGCAAGAGCTTCCGCGATCAATCTCTGCTGCTCCGCGATGCTGGGGTTCGCGTCTTTTGTATCCTTCGTCATTCCTTTTAACCCAATATAAACTGCGTTATAAGTTGTGTCCCCAAGATTCTCAACCTGATGCTTGAACGGAGGAAACCAGCGTGCCTCGCCCGGCTTTGAAAAAACTTCGTGACTCTTCCCATTCTCATCGGTAAAACGCAAATGCCCCCCGCTAATGCAAACAACGACGCCACCCGGATGGTCGTGAAGCACAGATTTCTCGTGAGGCCCGTAATGAACGTCAACAACTTGCACGTGCTCATTTTCGAAGGCGAGACGATAATGCTTCGGCTCGACCTTAGTGGGATCCTGCGCATAGGCCAACACGGAAATTGCGAAGGCAACCACCAACACAGCAAAAATGCGATGGGTCATGCTCGCTCCTGATTATTTATCTTTAAAGTAATTGCCTATGCACCGCCGGCTGGTTCGATATCTCTATCGGCCCGCTGCCGCGACCGGTTGCAATCCTATCATTGAGGTCGTAAGCGCATTCAACCAATGCGAGCATAGTCTAAATTGCTTTCCCCATCAGTACAATGACTTGTCAACTACGCCTTGCGCAAAATAGTTTGGCGAAGGAATTCTTTGTGTTGCTAACCCACTGTCTGACAATCGGGTGAGAACGTGAATGTGAGCCTTCGCAATCGGCGGGAAATCGCCTTTCACTACCGAGGTCCAGCGTGCAAATGCAATCTTGCTGGCCTAGGCGATTCTTTTCCCTATGGAATCGATTCTTCGGGTGCGGCGATCGCCGCGGCTAAATCTTGAAGAAATAAAGCTGCTTGCGCGCCATCGACGACACGGTGATCACTTGAGAGCGTAAGAGTCATCATCGGACGAACTTCTGCCTTCCCGTTGACAGCGACGACGTGATCGACAATAGCACCTACCGCAAGAACGGCGGCCTGCGGTGGGGTGATGATCGCGATGAAGGCATCTACCTGATACATACCCAGATTGCTGATGGTAAATGTTCCGCCGGAGATATCTATGGGGCGGAGCTTCCCTGCGCGGGCGCGATTAACAAGTCCGATGCGATGAGTTGCGATGTCTGCAAGATTTTTTCTATCCGAATTTGGAATTACAGCAGCAACCACTCCCCCTTCGACGGCGATCGCCAGAGAAACGTTGACATCAGCATTTTCACGGACGCCGTCTCCAACCCAACTGGCATTCATGCGGGGGTGTTTTCGCAGCGCGCGCGAGACCAGAGCAACGAGCAAATCTGTGTATGTGAGCTTCGCGCCGTTCTTCTTCTCTACATCCGCGCGCAAATTCTCTCGAACTCTTACTAATGCGCTTACATCAAATTCGCGTACAAGGAAAAAGTGCGGAACAGTGGTCCACGCTTTGGTCGTGCGATCGGCCATAATGCGCGAAACTGTATTTTGCAGCGCGGAGAAGGAGGACTGTATTGCAGATGATGACGCGACTTTATCAATCAACCCCTGTATATCAGAAGTCAGAATTTCGCCTTCAGCGCCGGTGCCTCGCACACTTGCGAGAGCAATGCCATGTTCTTTGGCGAGACGGCGGCCCTTAGGAGAAATGCGAGCACTGCCCGCTACAGACTCAGAAAGGGGAGCAAGTGCTTTAGATTGTATCCCGGGTCTTGTCTCTGCCACAGGATTCGATGCCGAAGTTTCTTTTGGAGGCGTCTCGCCAGGTCCCACCAGCCACGCGATGGTTTTGCCGACGGCAACTACATCGCCTTCCTTGGCGGAAATTCCGGCAAGGAAGCCTTCCCCGAGCGCTTCGACTTCCAGCACCGCTTTGTCAGTTTCGACTTCAAAAAGAATGTCGCTCTTGGTGACTGTGTCGCCCTCTTTTTTCCGCCAACTGACAAGCTTGCCGGTTTCCTGGCCCATTTCAAGCGCAGGCATCACGATGCTGATGGGCATGGTTATCGGCTTCCTACACGTTCGGTCTGTGCGCTTTCGGCGATCATTTCGCGCACATGCGGGCTAGGAGCAGATTCGGTTTCTCGCGTCGTCGGCAAAGGCCCTTCGACTGTGAAGTAATGCGCTCCGGCTACCATCAGTTTGTCCGCTGGAAAGCGCGTGATGACTTCGTGCCCAGTTGGTGTGACAACGATTTCCTCTTCGATGCGTGCGGCGCTCCAGCCATCAGTGGATGGCCAGAAAGTTTCGAGAGCAA
>JBEKTR010000149.1:0-9285 GCA_049515835.1 Terriglobales bacterium | reverse complement strand
GGGAGAGCCAGTTGAATTAGCTCAGGTGGTGGAACCGCCCCCTGCGACTGAACCAGTCGTTGTCGCGGACGCCGATCCGATGCCGAAAACAGCCAGTCCTTTGCCCCTTATTGGGCTGATTGGGTTGCTGGCGTTGGGTGGTGGTTTAGCTCTTTCCATCGCTACGAAGCGTGCTGCTTAAACTTAAGCATGTATGGATGTGTGTGTCGGGCGGCGAAAACTGTTTCGCCGTCCGGCTTTTCGTGCGCTAACGAAATATTGCGGCATTTGTAGAGGGAACTTGACGATGGTACGACCTTCTTTGTCCGCGCAGAGTCCTTCACGGGCGCCAGAACCTCCTTACGTCTCGCAATTGTTCCTCATTCTTCTGACGCTTCTCACCCTAACAAGCTTGGCTCGGGCACAGGAGTCTTCCGCGCCATCGAATCGCCCGGCTGATGACTACACTATCAGCGTAAATGTGAATGTGGTGGTACTGCGGGCAACCGTGCAAACCCGCGAGAATGTTCTTGTCTCAGGACTCGACAAAGACGAATTCCAGATTTATGAGGACGGCGTGCTCCAGCCGATCCAATACTTTAGCCACGAAGATGTCCCGGTCACGATTGGTTTGGTCGTGGACAACAGTGGAAGCATGAGGCCGAAGCGCACTGACGTTATTGCGGCGGCATTGGCGTTTGTCCGCTCCAGCAATCCGCAAGACCAGATGTTTGTTGTCAATTTCAATGAGAAGGTTTTGTTCGGGCTTCCGGACAGGATGCCCTTCACCGACGACATAGATCGGTTGGAAGTGGCGCTGTCCAGAGCCACTGCCGGTGGGCAGACGGCGCTATACGATGCGATTGCTGTCGCTTTGGATCGCCTCAAGCAGGGAAGGCACGATAAGAAGGTGCTGATCGTGATCAGCGATGGTGGGGACAATGCCAGTAAACTCACTCTGGCCCAAGTCATGTCCAAAGCTGGGCAGCCCAATGCGATCATTTACACCATCGGCATTTTTGACGCGCAAGATGAAGATCGCAATCCCCGCGTGCTTAGGCAATTGGCAAATAGGACGGGAGGCGAGGCTTTTCTGCCGGATTCATTAAAAGATGTCGCTCCCATCTGCGAACAGATCGCTCACGACATCCGTAATCAGTACACCCTCGCCTATGCCCCAACCAATAGAAATCGAGACGGGACGTACCGGACGATAAAAGTGAAGGCCAGCGTGCCCGGTCGCGGACGTTTATCGGTTCGCACGAGGACTGGATACTTTGCACCAACTGCCGTGCGATTATCGCCGGAAGCGAAGGCTGTACAGCCTTGAAAATCATTATCCGTAGGCAAACACCACGGTGGCTTCGTGCAATTCGATACACCCTGTTCGTCACCGGGGTCATCGCGTTCGCATACGTCGGCCTCACTCTGCTCGACGCAAGACTCTATCAGGCCTCTGCGAAATCGTCCTTGGATCGACAGATTCAGATGGAGCCGGAGCGAAAAGGAAGCGAGCCGCAACCTGCCGTCAAAATAGGCGATGTCCTCGGACGGCTCGACATTCCGAGGCTTGGCCTTTCCGTCGCAATCTCTCAGGGGACGACGTCGCGAATCTTGCGTCTTGGCGCTGGACATGTCATCGGTACCGCACTTCCCGGGGAAGCCGGCAATAGCGCGATCGCCGCTCATCGTGATACTTTCTTCCGCGAGTTGAAAGACATCCATAGCAACGACGAGATCCAGATTCAGACGGCCAGGGGCCTGTTCCGTTACCAAGTGGATTGGGTAAAGATCGTCTCTCCCCATGACTCCGACGTCCTCGCACCCTCGACCGAATCCGCACTCACGCTTGTAACTTGTTACCCGTTCTATTTCGTGGGTCCGGCACCTAAACGGTTCGTCGTGCACGCGCGCGAGCGTCCATTGTAGATGCGAACATGAGCCAGTGAGCAATTTTGAACAGAATTGTTAAAAGTCTCTCATTTATACCTGTTGGTTATGGCGACCAATGGCATCGTACTCTGCGTGCATCGAGATCCCAGCCAGTTAGGTTTGTTGCAGGAGAACGGATACGAACTGGTAACTGCCAGCAACGGTTCTGATGCCCTGCGAATATTCATGTCGAGGCCTATAGATGTAATTGTGCTTGAGTATCATCTGGGTCTTCTGGATGGTGTGGTCGTCGCGGAGCAGATTAAGCGAATCTGTCCGACAGTTCCAATCGTAATGCTGGCCGAACACATGGAACTGCCAGAAGGCACATTTAAGTATATTGACGCGCTTGCGACCGAATCCGACGGGCCTCATTTCCTGTGTGCGGCTGTTCACTTTGCAGTCAATGTGAAGCCAACCCAGGTTCATCAAAAAAAGTCGCCATCTCACACGCCGGTTTATCACCCGCGCCGGGAAAGCAGGCCGCAACGCAGGCCTGGATTTGCGGGTAATCCTTGATTGGAGACAAACCCCGTTGGTCACGAGTGCACGGCGGCATCAGGGGTGGAACGCACTCCAGTCAAACTCGCTTGGACCGAGCGGTAATTAAGCCACAAAACGGGCACACCGTTGCGTTTGGATTTCTCTTACCCGTGGCACAAGCCCCTCTCGGCTTCCCAACCCAACTGGCGACGATATCTAACCATCTGCCGAGGGGAAAAGAGCAGCCTTCACCGCAATCAACCTTCTCCTCTAAATCGTGAAGTATTCCATGTCAGGACTAACCGGAGTAGATGCGAAAGATCCCCGAAGCCTAACTATGACAAGTCAGCGCGAATGATGGTGTTTAGGAACGCTGACATTTTCGTAATTCAAGCCGCCTTGCGGAAATCTACAGATCCACTTTAAACACAGGCGATTGAGCAATTTAGACCAGCTTTTCTCCCCGCCCTGAGCGATCCTTAAATAACAGGAGTTCAGGAGGTTTGCGTGCCCGCAAAGGTTGATACATCCGTGGCGGCTATTCGTGCAGAACAAGTCGCCGATTATGCCGCAGCGCCGTCGGTTGCAGGGAATTGCCTCAAGAGTCGAGATCTTGGTTTCGTCACTTCCAAGCATATAAAAATGTATGGCGAGCGCTTCGAGTTGGTTTCTGATCCCTTCGTGGATGGGGACTGTGTGGCAGTTCAAGTGATCGGCGGACACGATCCAACGATCCGGACAGTTCGGCTTCCAGTTTCAATTCTTTTGGGGTTATCGAATCGATTTCGTACACTGCGCGATTAGGGCGGCTGTGAGACTTTGCGATTCTATACGCCAGGAGCCGGCTTCGCTGTGACGAAACGCGAGTGAGCAATTCAGACTACCTATTTCCACAGCCACTTGGGTAGGTATGAAGCTGGAGCCAATTCGCAAATTGGAAAAGGAGAATCATGACTACAACTGAACAGAACAAATGTGCACACCTTCCTTGTCGTTGTTCGACGCAACCCGGCGAGAAATACTGCGGGGCGGCTTGTAAGAATGCCGGGTCGAACGAAGTCGAGATTGCCTGTCAGTGCGATCATGCACCTTGCCCGCTGACTGTATGAAAAAAGGTCCGCTTGGGGCCGCACTTAAACCCGGCTCCAGCCAACATCATGTTTTCGGGCACCCGAGAGGTGCGATCTATCCCCTCTAACAACCCCGAATCAGCAGCGGTGCAGAATGCGCGCGAACCAATTGCCAGTAGAGAGCCTTCGAGAAACAGAATGGAGAGTCGAATGAAGATTCGCGGACTTATGCTTGTATTGTTAGGCATTGCAGGCCTGGGCATCGTCCCGCCATCGGCCATGGCGCAGCTAGTAGCGACATCGATCGACTCGCCGGGCACGGTTGACAGCACAACCCCGACCCAACTGGATCTCACATACATTCGTCCAACCCAGAAAACAAAGCTACGCAACTACTTTTTCGATGCATTCGGCCCTTATCCTATCGCTGGCGCTGCGTTCGCGGCTGGCATCAATCAGGCGGACAATACTCCGCCAGAATGGAAACAAGGCGCTGAGGCCTATGGCAAACGCTTCGGATCAGATTTAGCCATCGCGGCGGTCAGCACGACGACGCGATACGCGCTGGCGCAAGCTTTTAAAGAGGATACGCTGTATTACCGCTGCGAGTGCAAAGGGGTGTTTCCGCGGCTGGGGCATGCCGTGATTTCGACCTTCACGGCACGCCGCGGCGATGATGGCCACCGCGTCTTCTCTATTCCTGCGCTCGTCGCCCCGTACGCAGGCACCATGACTGCAGTCTATGGGTGGTATCCCGGTCGCTACGACGCGGAGGATGCACTCCGGATGGGCAATTACAGCCTGCTGGGGTACATCGGCGGAAATATCGCTTTGGAGTTCCTCTATAGCGGACCTCATTCCATGCTTTCTCGCATGCATTTAGGCAAATCTCATGGAGCGCCAAGTCCAGGTTCAACTCCGTGATCAACCAAGAATCCATGGTGGCCGCTGGTGTGAACCGTTCGAATCCAGAACAGCCGACCCTATTCGACAGCGCCAGTGTGGGCGCTCCTTCGGGGCTGATTAACCAGTTTTTCGAATGGTTCGGCGAGTTAGGCATATTTTTCTGGCAAGTTGCGAAGGCTGCGGTCACGCCGCCGTTTGAATTCCGCGAATTATTCCGCCAACTTGACGAGATCGGATCAAAATCTCTGCCGTTGGTCGCTTTGGCTGGCGCTGCTACAGGGGTTGTGCTTTCTTTGGAAGCGCGTTACAGCCTTACGCGGTTTGGCGCGAAATCGCTGCTCCCCGCCGCTATTGTTTTCTCGATCATCCACGAGAGCGGCCCCATCATTACCGGTCTGGTCGTGAGTGGCCGGGTGGGCGCCGGCATTGGCGCGGAGTTAGCGTCCATGAAAGTCACGGAGCAGATTGACGCCATTGAAGCATCTGCCATAAATCCGTATCGGTTGCTGGCGGTCACTCGCATCCTGGCTTGCATTCTAATGTTGCCTCTGTTGACTCTTGCGGCCGACGCATGCGGATTAGTGATGGGATGGGTTGCGCAAGCTCTGGCCGAACCCCTCTCGTTTCACCAGTTCATCAATAGTGGCTTCAAGGGCGCGGACTTCAATGATTTACTGCCGCCCACGTTCAAGACTGCTGTGTTCGGACTAATTATTGGCCTGGTCGCATGTTTTCAAGGAATGCGCACACAGGGAGGCGCCGCCGGGGTGGGTCGTGCTGCCACCAGTTCAGTCGTTTTGTCCTCATTGTTCGTGATTCTCGCGGACGTCGTACTGGTGAAATTCATCATCATATTTTTCCCATGAAACAAATATGCAAACAATCGAACAAATTGCGATAACGCCAGTGGAAGCCAAAGCAGCCAGCAACGCACCCGTCATCGCCGTTGAGGATTTGCACAAGTCCTATGGAGCTCAAAAGGTCCTGAACGGGATTAGCCTGACCGTTAGGCGCGGCGAAACCCTTGCGGTACTGGGACGCAGTGGCACCGGCAAGAGCGTATTGCTAAGGCTCGTCATCGGGCTGCAAAAGCCTGACTCAGGATCGGTTTGCATTCATGGTCAAGACATCACAGGCCTTAACCTCGACCAACTCGGCGAAATCAGGAAGAAAATGGGCTTTTTGTTCCAGCATGCCGCGCTTTACGATTCGCTGACCGTTGAGCAAAACGTGGTATTTCCGTTGCAACACCATAAAAAAGACATGTCGAAGGCGGAGCAGAGTGATCGCGTCAAGCAATTGCTGGCGGAAGTCGGCATGGAAGGACATCTTGAGAAGATGCCTTCGGATATTTCGGGGGGCATGCAGAAACGAGTGGGGCTGGCACGTGCGCTGGCCCTGGATCCGGACATTCTGCTGCTTGACGAACCCACCGCCGGCCTGGACCCGATCAGTTCCGGTGAGATTGATGACTTAGTGCTCAGACTTCAGGAGGAGCATCATATGGCGTCCATTGTGGTGACTCACGATCTGCATAGCGCGAAGACGATTGCGGATCATCTGGCCCTGCTCAATGAAGGAAATGTAGTGATCGAAGGCAGTTTTGAAAATCTTCAGAAGAGTGACATCGAGTTTGTCCGGGAATTTCTAAAACATTCGTAGGAGGATATATGTCGAAAGCGGCGCGGCTGGGTGCTTTCATCGTTGCGACACTGGCAATTCTGGTCGCTGGCGTCTTCATTATCGGGGGCAAGCAGTATCTCTTCAGCTCCACGTATCAATTGAAGGCGCAATTCGACAATGTGGTTGGTTTGGACGCCGGAGGCGATGTGCGAGTGGGCGGGGTTCATAGTGGAACTGTTCACAGCATCGTGTTGCCCCACAGACCGGGAGAAAAAGTCACCGTACTTATGGATCTCGACCGGTCCACGCACGAGATCATTAAACAGGACTCCGTGGCTACCATCGAAACCGAGGGATTGCTGGGCAATCAGTACATGGCAATCTCCTTTGGATCGGCTGGGAAGGCTAATGTGCGGGACGGCGACATCATTGCCAGCCTGCCACCCCTCGAAATGTCAGACCTGTTGCAGAAGACAAGTGGCATCCTCGATAGCAGCCAACAGGCAATTCAGAATGCGACTCGGGCCACCGCAAATTTAGATTCGATCAGCGCCAAGATTGATGGGGGGCAAGGAACGGCAGGAGCGCTGGTGAATGATAAACAGCTCTATAACAACCTCGAACAGACCTCGAGCGCGATGCGGGACACGATGGTCGAAGCGCAAGTTGGAGTTACCGACTTCCAGGAAAACATGGAAGCCATGAAGCACAATTTCTTTTTGCGCGGGTACTTTAAGACTCGCGGCTATGAGGATTCCGCCGAGTTGGCAAAAAATGAGATCGAGAAGCTGCCGCAAGGCACACCGGCAAAAGAGTTTACGTACTCGGCGAAGCAGCTTTTCGATAAGAGCGATTCAGGAAAGTTAAAGAACCAAAAGATTCTCAATGCTAGCGGCGAGTTTTTGGCGAACAATCAGTTCGGGTTTGCCGTCGTAGTGGCGTCCACCGGCATGGAGGGCGATACCCAAAAAGATATAGTGCTGACGGAAGCCCGATCTATGGTTGTGCGCGAGTATCTCGTCGAGAACTACGGCTTCGACGATAGTCAGCTCAAGACTCTGGGCATGGGCAAGCAGCCCGACGCCAATTCGGATGTTGGGTGGGGTAAGGTACAAATCTTTATCTATCCAGTTGGAACCGAGATTCCGCCAGCAAAACGGGCGCCAGGTGGCGTTTCATCCAATACAAGCTCAACTCAGCCGAATCAGGATTCTGCTGCCGCACTTGCACAATCACACTAAAATGCGCGAGCGATGTGTGCCCTAGGTACATCCGTAACTTGTGCCGCCAATTCTAGCGTAGTAACAACAAGGCTGGAGGCGTGCAGGTTTATGAAGAAACTAGGTTTCCTACTCGCGTTTTTCGCCACTTCATGGTCCGTTGCGCAACAACCCCGCTCGTCGGTCTATATCGAACCGCAGCAGGGCTTTGAGACCTATCTTGCGGCGGCTATTTCGAAGAAAGGCGTCCCCGTGGATGTTGTGACCGATCAATCCAAGGCGACTTATGTTCTGCGCTCAGCGCCTGTGGAAGTGAAGTCAGAGTCAACCGGCGGCAAGATTGCACGGTGCCTGTTCGCGGATTGCGTCGGCATCGAAGACAAAGGGAACGTGTCTGTCCAACTGATAGAAACGAGCTCGACCAAGATGGTTTGGGCCTACTCCGTGAACAAGCAGCGGGGCGGAAGCAAGAACGAACAGGCTATGGCCGAGGCCGTGGCCAAGCACTTCAAGGATTATGTGAAGAAGTAATTCTGGCGGAGAGGGTGGGATTTGAACCCACGATACCCGTTAAGGTATGTCCGCTTTCGAGGCGGATCGTTTCAACCGCTCACGCACCTCTCCGTATTGAACGACGTTTCAAATTCTAACCGCGCGAAGTTAGCTGGAGCATTCGGTCCTTCGCTACGCTCAGGATTTCGCCTGCGGGCTCCCCCTAGCGCTCACGCTCGCAAATCGGCTCAATTTCAACCGCTCACGCACCTCTCCGTATTGTTGCAGTTGTCAGTGGCCGATAGCCAGTTGACGACAAACGACGAACGACCAGCAAGTTAACGGCCTTCTTCGCGTCTGGTCCTAAAGAACGCTTGCAGCATTTCGGCGCAGCGTCCCGCCAGAACGCCTTTGCGAACCTTCATTCTATGGTTCGTCTTGTGGTGATTTACAACAGTTAGCGCCGAATAAACGGCACCCGCTTTTTCGTCATCCGCGCCGTAAACCAAGCGACTCACACGAGCATGAACCAGCGCGCCCGCGCACATGGCGCAGGGTTCAATTGTAACAAACAGCTCGCAATCAACCAGACGGTGGTTGCCGATGCGTGCTCCTGCTTCGCGCAGCGCCATGACTTCGGCATGGGCTGTCGGATCGGAATCGCTGAGATTGCGGTTCCAGCCTCGTCCGACGATTTTGCCCCCGAATACGACGACGGCTCCCACAGGAACTTCTCCGGCGTCGAGCGCTCGCTGCGCGGCACGCAGGGCTTCCTCCATCCAAAGCTCGTCGGAATTCAGGCCAGCAGCGTCCTCGGTGGTCATCGATAATCAATTCTACGGGGATGCCTTTGCTTGTTGCTGCGTCATGCAGTGGATGGTTCCGAATCCCCAAACCAGGTCGCCGCAATAGATGGGGATGACGTCGCGGTCAGGGAATACGTCGGCAAGAATATCGAGCGCAACGCGGTCGTTCGCGTCGTTGAAAACCGGAACGAGCACTACGCCATTTGCAATGTAAAAATTGGCATAACTAGCGGGCAAACGGCGACCTTCGAAGATGACTGGCAATGGCATCGGCAGATCAATAGTTGAAAGTGGCTTTCCATCCTGATCGGTGGACGCGTGCAGGCGACGCATATTCTCGCGTAAGGGCTCGTAGTTAGGATCTTTGGTGTTTGACTCCATTACGGTGACAACCGTGTCGGGCGAAACGAAGCGGCTGAGGTCGTCCACGTGGCCGTGGGTGTCGTCGCCTTTGATTCCGTTGCCCAGCCAGACGACGTTGTTGATGCCGAGGTAGTCGGCGAAGATTTTCTCGTAATCTTCGCGTTTCATGCCCGGATTGCGCTGCTGCACTCTGCTTAGCAGACATTCTTCGGTGGTAAGGAGGGTGCCCTGCCCATTCACGTCAATCGACCCGCCTTCAAGGACAACGGGCTTGCCATTAAAGATGGGACGGAATTCCTGAGCTTTCGTTTTCGCGGCCATCAGGCTGCCGACTTTGTCATCGTGCTGAAAGTTTGGATACTTCGCCCAGGCAGTGAAGCGCCATTTAACGGCTGCCAAGCCCCCCAATCT
>JBEKTR010000148.1:0-9318 GCA_049515835.1 Terriglobales bacterium | reverse complement strand
GCGAAACCCTCCTGCTGCTGAAGCCCTTGAAACGATGACAAAGGGAAACTCGCGGTCGTCGTGCAGGGGCTTCCGCAATAGACGATGCCACTCGAATCGATGTTCGTAAGAGAATTCCTTGAAGGGCCGTGGGAGCGTTATGCGAACATGGGGTCCTTCGACTGCGGAGACTTATTCGCAAGCGAATAAGTCTGCTTCGCTCAGGATGACAAGGTGGTGAGGATTGAGGAGATGCGCGCAAGATCCCTCGCCCGCGATGAAAAGCGCGGCGCTCGGGATGACAAGGTGATGGGGACTCATGGCGTAGTAGTCATGAAATCCGCGAGGGGATGGGTTTCTGGCGGGATTGGGCGGAGGGGGAATCTAGGTGCCTACTCTTGTCATATTGACTACCAGGCTTTAAGAGGGGGCCAATCCGTGATATAAGAGCGGGGTACGACTATGGCTGCGGGAATGCAGGAGATGCCGTATGGCGCTGGCAATCGAGGGTAAGAACGGCCAGGCTCGAGGAGGTCACATGTCCGAAGCACGGACGGGAAAGCGTTTTCCGTTAGAACTGCCGATTAAGATTCATCAGACTGACGAGAGCGGCGATCATAGCGGCGTCACCGGGAACCTGAGCGCGGCGGGCGTGTACATCAAAGCTGACGCAGCGCTGGAGATTGGCTCGGCAGTGGAGTTTGAAATTGTGCTGCCGCCGGAAGTGACGGGCGCGACGGAAAACGTTCTGGTGCAGTGCCGCGGGAGAGTGGTGCGCAAGGACGCACCTGAGGGTGCGGGGAGCGACGCGCAGGGCGTGGCCTGCGTGATTGATTCCTATGATTTCGTTCGCAAGACGTAACGAGCTGGTCGTAAAACGAGGCTGACACATGCTGAAACTTATTCTGGCGGACAATCAGGCAATTTTCCGGGCGGGCATCGCCAAAGTGCTGGCGGTGGAAGACGAGATGCGCATTGTGGCCCAGGCGCAGACCCCGGAGCAGATGTTCATGGCGCTGGATAAATTCCGCGCGGCGGTGTTGATTGTGGCGGGCGGATTCCACAACGACTTCAACGGGATTTTGCAAAGTGCGGCGAAAGTGAAGACACGCGTGATTGTGCTCGCGGACACGGGCGAGAGCGCGCAGCGGTTCATGGGCGCGGGCGCGCATGCGGTGGTCTATCGCAACGTGACCAGTCCGGCGCTGGTGGATTGCGTCCGCAAAGTGGCGCGGGGCGATACCTGGGTGCAGGACATTGCCGTGCCGAGCGAACTGACCGAAAACGATATGGTCGGATTGCGGGTGCGCGACCGGCTTACAGCCAAAGAGCTGCGCATTGTGGCCTTGATCGTTCAGGGCTATAAGAATAAAGAAATCGCCACGCAGCTGGGAACGACAGAGCAGGTGATCAAGAATTATCTGCGAAACGTTTATGACAAGATCGGCGTATCGGACCGGCTGGAGCTGGCGTTGTTTACCATTCACCACCGCATATTGAATGAAGCGGCGGCGGCGACGGCAGCGGCGGCGACGCCTCCGCCACAAGCGCAGGGGACGTTGAGTTCGTAGTCAGCACGAGTTTATGAGCGACCCGTTTTGTGATTAACCCACGGCATGAGCCGTGGGTTTTGTTTTTGCGTGGTTCCCACCCTTTTGCAACGAACGCAAAATGGTGGAGCAGCCCGTATTGGGCAGCCGGGCGGGGAATGCATTCAAGAAGAGCAGATTCCTCGCGCGTTCTCGCTTTCGCGAGGAACGGCTCGGAATGACAAGGTGGTTAGGGGTTGGCATATCCCACCCTTTTGCAACGAGCGCAAAATGGTGGGGCAGCCGATATAGGGCGACGTCCAGCTATTTCAGGCCTGCTTGGGCGAGCATGGCGAGGAACTGGCTGCGAGTGCGCATATCAATGGATTGCGCGACCAGCTTGCCGTCCCGGTCATAGACGAAGCTCTTGGGGATGCCTTCCACCTGAAAGAGATCGTTCACTTTGCGGCCGGGATCGAGCAGGATGGGATAACTGATTTTCCGCTGCTCGATAAATGGACTGACTTTACCAACTTCCTCGTCAGAGATAGCAAGAATGACGAAGCCTTGATCTTTATATTGCTGGTAAAGGGCATCGAGGTCAGGCATTTCTTTGCGGCAAGGCGGGCACCACGTCGCCCAGAAATTCACGATGACAACTTTGCCGCGGAGATCTTTGAGCGTCCAGGACTTGCCTTGTAAGTCGGTGAGGGTGAAATTGGCCTGCTGGCGTTTGTCGTCGTCCGCCTGAAGTTTGGCGAGAGCGGCAGTGAATTGCGAATTGTCCGCGATGGCGGGCGCCTGCATGTGTTCGTACTTCACGAGCTGCGCGACTTCGACATAGGCTTCGGCGGGGCCGCCGTCCTTGCTGGCGGGTTGAGGTTGTTCGCGGAGAGCTTCGGCGAGTGTGGTCGTGACTTCCTGCAAAGTGTCGCGGCCGAAGTCGCCTTCGGTGGCTCGACTTGCCAGCCCGTTCGCCAACAGCAGCTTATTCGGGACCACAGGTAGCGCGCGGATTTTCAGCGCGAGGTCTTTTGTAGTGTGAACGCGAACGTCGTCGGGTAAAGCGCGCAGCCCGTGGATTCCATCGACGATGGTCTGTTCCTGTGAAGTCCAGACGGGCTTCTGGTCGGGCTTCTGGGCGATGGCGAACAGCGAGCACAGCAACAAAAGAAAGAAGGCCGAAGAGGGAAGATGATTACAATCCATGCCAATAAGCTTACAACAGGCAGCCGCGCGTTCGCCGGTTTGCGAGGGATGCCCCTCGGCATCAGAGAACGGCACGGTCCGGGACATTTTCGTTTTATTTAGCGCACAATAAAATTCACGTTGCTGGTCAGCGTGCCACTCGGAGTAGTCACCGTCACGGGCCCAGTGGTGGCGCCGGTAGGAACTACGGCGGTCATAAATGTATCGGAAACAACATGGAAACTCGTAGCTGCGATTCCGTTAAACAACACGCCGGTTGTTCCGGTGAAACCCTGTCCGAGGAATTCGACGTTTCCTCCGGCTCGCCCGAATTTCGGTAGCAAGCTGACGAAAGGTGGCAGATCGCTGGCTAGGCTATAGATGGTACCGCTGTCGCCGCCGTATAGTCCGCCTACGGCGGTGGTTCCGTAAAACGCGCCGTTCGTATGTTGCGTTAACCCGTAAGGGTTCCCACCGTCCGTGCCCGCGAAGCTGTGCAAGGTGATAAGGACTCCGGTTGGCGTCAAGCGGTAAATCGTGCCATATCCGCCTAAAGTGCCGCCGCCATAGGTAACGCCGTAAAAGTTGCCATCGTTGCCGATGACGGGAGCAGTGTACGCGGTAGCCCCGTCCGGGCCGGTGAAGGAGTAGAAGGTCGAGAATGAGCCAGTGGGCGTGATTTGGTAGATGCTGCCCGAATTGTTGATGCCGCCAAAGGCAGTCGTCCCGTAGAAATCTCCGTCATTGCCCAAGGTCAGGCCAGATTCAGTCGGATACTCCGGGTAGTCGGTAAACTTGTACAGCGTCGTGAGCTTTCCGCCGGGTGAAATTCGAAAGACTGTGCCATAGACGTCACCGGTTTCGCCGTTGTCGGTCGTTCCATAGAAATTTCCATCGAGGCCGAGGGTCAGTCCGCTGGGATAGGCGGAGGGACCTGTTCCACCGAAGCTGTATAAGGTGGCGAAAGTGCCATCCAACGCAATTTTGAAAATCGTACCTTGATTGGTTGTGCCGCCGTTTTGAGTCACGCCATAAAGGTTGCCGTCAAGGCCCAAGACCAAAACTCCAGTGGGAAGGGAACCGTCGGTCCCGGAAAAAGCATGCAGGGTAGCGATCGTACCATCCGAAGCAAGGCGATAGACACTGCCATTCGGCGGAGCTGAGTTCACACCGTACAAGGCTCCATCAGGGCCCAGAGCCGGCTGCTCAAATGTGCTGGTCAGATTAAGAATGCCGACAAACGTTCCGCCAGGATTAATACAAAAAAGGGTGCCGTAGCCGTTTGCGCCTTTTTCTGATGTTCTACCACAGAGGTCGCCGCTCCTCGTTTGAGCCAAAGACCCTGCCGGATAAGTCCCGGTTGAACCGTGCAGATTTTTGAGCGTGGTGAAAGTCTGAGAGAAGGCGAGGCTGGCGCACAGAAGAAAAGCTGCGAGGCCGAGTAAGGTTTTTAAGATTGACGAGTTGCGAGAAAAGATTGATGGGTTGCGAGAAGGAGAGAGAGTCATAGGGAGGATCTCCGTGAGGTTTTGCTATATGGGTCTTTTCGGATCATACGGGAAGATCGACTAAGCATAAGCCCAAGTATTGAAGATATGTAAGTGACGAACCAGTTAGGAGACTTTCTTCCTACTGTCTTCTACTTACTCGCTTCTTACTGTCTGGGCGGCGCGAAGTAGCCTTGGCGGGCGTGGACTTGGAGGTTGCTCGGCGCCTTTCACTCAACGTCTCTCATTCAACGACGAAATTGAGCTTGCTGGTCAGCGGCCCGGATGGCGTTGTTACAGTGACTAATCCCGTGGTCGCGCCTTCAGGAACGACAGCGGTCATGTAAGTGTCGGAGATGATTTTGAAGTTCGATGCTGGGGTTCCGTTAAACGAGACTGCGGTTGTGCCGGTAAAGCCCTGGCCGAGAAATTGAGTGTTGTTGCCGGGATGACCGAAGCCGATGACAAAACCGAGGAAGGGACTGAGAGAGTTGTCGAAGCTAAAGACGTTACCATTGCCTTGATTACCGCCTTCGGCGGACACCCCGTAGAAGATTCCATTCGAGTGCTGGATCATCGCCGGCAAAGTGTAGTAAACCTCTGCCCCGAAGCTGACGAGGATGTTGAAGGAACCGGCAATCGTAGTTTGATAGACCACGCCGCCGCCATAGAGTCCGCCCCAAAGATTAGTACCGTATAGATTGCCATCCGACCCTAGGGCTAAGGCTCGACTAAGGGGCTGCGTTGTCCCAGGATAGCTGAAAAGTACGTTGAATTCGCCTGAGGGGCTTATCTGAAAGAAGGTTCCAACTCTTTCGATGCCGGTACCACCAGCCTCGGTGGAACCGTAGAAATTGCCATTGCTATTAAGCGTCAGATAACCGGGAGCTGATCCATCCGTGCCGTCGAAGACATGCAAGGTTTTACAGAGCCCGTTTGGTCGTAGTTGGAAAATGGACCCATATTCGCTGCCGCCATCCAAAGTTGTTCCGTAGAAATATCCGTCCGGGCCCAGCGACAAAGAATATGCGCCCGCGACTGCGCATGGCAAAGGGGAGTATCGGCCAGCCGGCGAGATTCGAAAGAAGTAGGAGCTCTGCGGGTAGAGGAACGTGCCGTAGAAATCACCATCCGGTCCGAGCACAAGACTATTGGGAGAGGCGCCGTCATCACCGTGAAATGCGTAGACTATTGAGTAATTGCCGCTCGGGGTAATTTTAAATACCGTCCCGCCTCCACCGGGTCCGCCGCCCGAGGTAATGCCGAAAAAATTGCCGTATTTGTCGAGCACCAGAGCAGTGGGCTCGTAGCCCTCGTCGTAAGTGAAGCTGTGAAGCGTATTGAGCCTTCCTTCCGGAGTGATCGTAAATACAGTGCCATCGTTGTATTGGCCACCGAGCGCAGTGGTTCCATAGAGATTGCCATTGCGCCCTTGAACCAGTTGGGCCTCGGGGTACCAGCCATTGGCCTTAAAGAAATTGGCAAGGTTGGTAACAGTTTGAGCGTGGGCGCAGATGGCAAGCGAGAGAAAGAGAAAAGCCGCCAGACTGGAGACGCGAGAAATCACAACTGGGATACGCATGGAGACTCCTTACAAAAAATGCGAGGGGGATGAAGCGAAATAAGTATAGGGTTCGAAGTGACGCTTGTCTAGCAGGCTAAGCTCATGAGCGCTATTGCCTGGGAGCGTAATAGCCTTGGCGGGCGCGGACTTGGAGGTCTTTCTTGATGGCGGTGATTTGAATGGCGCGATAACGGCCGTCGGAGTCGAAATCCGCGGGGTGGTAGGAAATGACGTACTGGCTGCGGAGCTCGTCTTCGATGGCGGCGAAAGAATTCTTGATGTCTTTCATCTTGAAGGGAAAGAAGGCGCGGCCGCCGGTGGCGTCGGCGATCTGTTGCAAGGTCTTGTCGCCACGGAGGACGAGACCGCTGTCGTCGGTGGAGATGGCATAGACCATGACTTCGGCGCGTTGGGCCATTTCAATGGCCTGGGCGCGGGAAACTTCGCTCTGATTATCTTCTCCGTCGCTGACGACGATGATGGCGCGGCGGATGGGACGGTCGCTTTGGGGATCGATGACTTGATCGCGGAGTTTGTCGCGGCAAGCGCGGTAGATGGCGTCATAGAGGGCGGTGCCACCGCCGTCATGCAAGTGGGCGACGCCGGTTTGCAAGAGCTTTACGTTATCGGTGAAGTCTTGCGTGACCTGACTCTTGGAGTTGAATCCCATAATGAAGGCACGGTCGAAGTTAGGGCGGACGACGCGCTGCAAGAAGCTGACGGCAGCTTCCTGCTCGAAGCCGAAGCGGCCTTGCACGGAGCCGCTAGTATCCACGAGCAGGCCGAGTTCGATGGGTAAATCATTGTCGCGACGGAAGTTGACGATTTCCTGCGGCGGCTTGTGATCGTCAAGGACGACAAAGTCGTTCTGGCCTAGATTGCGGACAAATTTGCCGTGCTTGTCGGTCGCGGTGAAGAGGACGTGGACCTCGTCTACGCGCTTCTTGATGGTAAGAACGGTGTCAGGTTGGGAGTCAGTCGCGGCGGCGGAGTATTCGGCGACGGCTGTATCGGGCGAGACGTAGCTGTTTTGGGCGCTGTTCTGGGCCGGCGCGGAAGAAAACGGCCCAGCGGCGAAGAATGCAGACGCGATGATAAAAAGTACCGAACGCATGTACTTCATTCCCTTCACCACGCCGTTTCTTGCACCTAAATCATTAAAACCCTGCTACTTACCGTTTTACTCGCACGTAGGATGCCGAAATTGGCCTGAAAAGGCTGATTTTTCTTTCTAGACTCTAGACAACTCCTTTGGCAACTCCAAGTTACAAAAGGAGCACACCCGAATGGCCGTAAGACGATTTTGCGCCAAGCGGCGTCTAGAATTAAGGGCATGCCCGCGACGAAAAAAGAGGTAGTCCGCTGCTCCTGGCCGAGCAATGAGCTTTCCATACGCTATCACGATGAAGAATGGGGAGTTCCACTGCATGACGACAGGGGATTGTTCGAATTTCTGATTCTGGAGGGGGCGCAAGCCGGTCTGAGTTGGGACACAATTTTACGAAAACGGGAAAATTATCGCGCGGCGTTTGACAACTTCGACGCGGAGAAAATGGCCCGCTATGATCGGCGTAAGATTGCTTCACTGCTGAAGAACCCGGGAATTATTCGCAACGAATTGAAGATTCGCTCGGCGATACAAAATGCGCGGGTGTTTCTGGAGATCCAGGAAAGTGGTTCGTTTGACAGCTATCTTTGGCAATTTGTCGGGGGTAAGCCGATTGTGAGTTCGCCGCGGAGCGGGAAGGATATCCCAGCCACGACGCCGATGTCGGATGCGATGAGCAAGGCGCTGAAGAAGCGCGGATTCAATTTTGTGGGTTCAACTATCTGCTATGCGTTCATGCAAGCCACAGGAATGGTGAATGACCACGTGGTAAGTTGCTTCCGCTACGGAAGATTGAGGCCGAAAAAAGGCTAGAAAGCTGCGTTGGGTGCCACCCCCCTCACGAAAGTCCCTGGTACTTTTATCCGGCCATAATGTCTATCATATTAATAGACATTATGGTAGTATTTGAGCTGGTGGTGATTTTTCGCCCCAGAGGTTTGTTATGAACTCGGTGAGTCTATCGAATCGCAGCGTCTCCCATTTTGACGTGATCATTGTGGGTGGAGGGTTTTCAGGAAGCGTTCTGGCGGCGCAATTATTGCGGATGGCGCAAGGCGCTATTTCCGTGGCGGTCGTCGAGCGTTCTCCGCGACGCTCCCGGGGTATTGCGTATTCCACTCGCGTGGAGGCCCACTTGCTGAATGTGCCGGCGGGGAAGATGAGCGCGTTTCCGGATGACGCTGAGCATTTTCTGCGCTGGGCCCAGAAGCATTACGACGCGGACGTGGAGGCTGGAAGCTTTGTGCCCCGCCGCGTGTATGGGGAATACATCGAAACGACGCTGCGCGAGGCGCAAGGCGCGAGCAATGGCAGGCTTGAGTGGATTGAGGACGAAGTTGTCGTGGTAACGCGCAAAGAGAATGAGGCGGAAATTAGTCTCGCGGATGGACGGAAACTGGTTGCGGACCGGGTGGTGCTGGCGCTGGGAAACTTTCGGCCGAGCGATCCGTCGCTGCCAGGAAAAACAGAGAGCAGCAAACGATACATTCCGTTTGCGTGGGATGAATCAGCGATTACTGAAGCCGCGCCAAAAGGGGACGTCCTCTTAGTGGGCTCGGGGTTAACCTGCGTGGATGTGGCGATTATGTTGCGATCGCACCGCTTTGCCGGGGCGATTCACGTTCTTTCGCGGCGCGGGTTGCTGCCGCGGCGCCACCGCGCGACGAAGCCGTGGCCCGGCTTCTGGAATGCGCGTTCTCCGCGCACGGTGCTGGGGCTGTTGCGATTGATCCGGCAGCAGGTACGAGCGGCGCAAAAGGAAGGAGTGGATTGGCGGGCAGTGGTTGATTCGCTGCGTCCTGTTACAGCGGACATTTGGGCGTCACTGCCGATGGCAGAAAAGCGGCGCTTTCTGCGGCATGCACGTCCGTATTGGGAAGTGCACCGGCATCGGGTTGCGCCAGAGATAGGCGACTTTCTGGGCGGGCAAATTGCGGACCACGACATTCAGGCACACGCCGGGCGAATTACGCATTACGAAGAGAAGGCCGACCATGTCGAAGTGACATATCACGACCGGCTATCAGGAAAGGATGCGACGTTGCGGGTCGGGCTGGTGGTGAATTGCACGGGGCCGGAGAACGATGCGAGGAGACTGAATCATCCACTGTTGAACCAATTGTTTGCCCAGGGATTTGCCCGGCACGACGATTTGTTTCTCGGACTCGACGTGGCCGCGGATGGGACGCTGATTGAAGCGTCAGGTTTGAAATCGGAATTTCTTTATACGGTCGGACCAACACGCAAAGGCAGTTTGTGGGAGACGACGGCAGTCCCTGAAATCCGCAGCCAAGTGGCGCAACTGGCAGGCGAACTGTTGGGGGAGTTGGAGGCGGAAGCTCGAGCGTCCCACGTGGATGACTCGGCCACGCAGACTGTTTAATAGGCCCACCTAAGCGACGCTAGTGACCGGCGCTGACGCCACCGCGGCCGACGGTTTTCTTGAGTGCAAGGACGAGCGGC
>JBEKTR010000147.1:0-9337 GCA_049515835.1 Terriglobales bacterium | reverse complement strand
GCTGGCTTACCGGAATAGCGCATCTCCGCAAATTGCACATCGGTCAACAATCCCGAACGCCGCCACAGGCGGGCAAATAGAAAGACCGTCATCATGCCCGAGAGCAAAAACGCCCACCACAGCCAGTTCCCTGCTATGCCTTGGGTATAGACGAGCCCGGTGACCACGAGAGGCGTATCCGCCGCAAAAGTTGTCGCCACCATCGAAGTTCCGGCGAGCCACCATGAAACATTGCGCCCGGAGACGAAATAATCGTCCACACTTTTGCCGGAGCGGCTGCGAAAGTAGAGCCCCAGAAATAACGTGATGGCGAGGTAAGCGACTACTGCCGACCAATCAAGCACCGTGAAGTTCATAGGCTAGCGATGAAGTTAAGAGAAACAGCGAGTGTAATTCAGCGGTGGGGAAAAGCAAGGGCTATTGGGATGCCCGGTACCGGCAGAATATCTACTGTGCGGGACCGGGGATCAAGCCCATTTGTTGATACAGGGGCCGCATGACCGCCCTTACTTTTGGCAACTCGAACGTAAACCAGATGGAACCTACAACGCAGAACGTGCCGGTGAGCATAATCGTGTAAGGCGCACCGATATGGTGAGCCAATGTTCCAGCGAGAAGGCTGCCAAATGGCGCACCTCCAAAAAAAGCCGTTGTGTAATAGCTCATCACGCGGGCGCGTTTGTCCTCCGGAACAAGCGATTGAATAATCGTGTTGCTAGCGGCGGCACACTGCATCAAGCCGAAGCCGGCAAATACCATCATCACAAGCGACAACCACATCCAGTGCGAGATACCAAAGATAATCAAAGCGACGCCAAGTATCGCCGATGCGCGCTGTACCATTCGGGTCAAACCCACGACCGACTTGCGTACCGCGAGCGAGAGGCCGGAAATCAGCGCTCCTACTCCCGATGCGCCCGTGAGCCATCCCAGCGTGGCCGCACTTCCGTGTAACACTTGGGCTGCGAAAATTGGCAGCAGCACGGCATAAGGCCAGCCCATGAGGCTAATCAGCGCAAACAGCAGCAGAATGGTGCGAATGGGACGGAAGGTGCAGACGTAGTCCCACCCCTCCCGCAATTGGGCGAAGACGCCATCCGAGCGGTGCGGAAAATCCAATGGCCGGATTCGCATCATCCACAGTGATGCCATTACGGCAAAATAGCTGCAACCATCGATGAGAAAGCACCAGCCTTCTCCAACAGTCGCAATGACTATGCCGGCGATCGCTGGACCGATGAGCCGGGCCCCGTTTGCCATGGAAGAATTGATAGCGATAGCATTTCCCAAATCCCCGCGCTCGTCCACCATCTGCACAAGAAAAGATTGGCGCCCGGGCATATCGAATGCGTTAATCAAACCTTGAAAAGACGCGAGCGCGATGATTTCCCAGAGATTGATGCGATGCGTCAGCGTAAGAGCAGCCAGAGACAGGGATTGAACGGCCGCTGCAGCTTGTGTCCAGACCAGCATCTTACGGCGATTGAGCCGTTCTACCCAGACGCCGGCAATTGGACCCAACAGAAAAGATATGATTTGTCCGGCAAAACCTACGACACCCAGTAGCAGCGCGGAATGGGTAAGCCGGTAAACCAGCCAACTGGTGGCCAGCTTCGTCATCCAGGTACCGATGAGAGAAATCCCCTGTCCGACAAAGAAGAGCCTGAAATTACGATGCCGCAATGCACGCCAGGCATGGGACAACGAATTCGGCGAGTCTGCGATCATTCGCCCAGGGCTTTCAAAACATTGGCCGTCGTTTCTGTCTCGCCTAACCGAGGAAAAATTTTATCCACGGTAAAGCGATGTACTTCCTCATCACGATCGGTCATCGCGTCCACAACCAAAGCAACGTTGTACCCAAGATCGTGCGCACTGCGCGCCGTCGCGTCGACACCGCTGGCGGTTGAGATCCCGGTCAAGAAAACCTGCGTCACACCTCGCTGTTGCAAATATTCATCGAGCGAGGTACCGATGAATGCGCCAACTCTCTGTTTGCTGACGAGGTAGTCGCTGCTTTGCTGTTCAAGTTCGGGAACGAGATCGGCCCAATCAGGGGGGAAGGAAAATTTGGGCATCCCCGCCTCCGTGCGGCCTGGAGCGCGCCCGGTGACATTCACTAGAACCACCGGTAATCCACGTTGACGGAAAGCGCGTGCAAGTTGCGCGGCACGGGCGATGATTTCGGTTGCGGAATGCGCGAGTGGAAAGCTGCAAATTCCTTTTTGCAGATCGATGACGATCAGGGCGGCATTTTCGTCAAGCTTTGTTAGAGGCACAATATTCCTTTCATCGCGATGTAGGCACTGTCGTCGAATTCGCGAGCCGCTGAATGATCTCAGCGGCAGCAAATAATGTTTGCCGATCTTGCTCATCAAGTTCAGCAATGGCCTGGGCAAGCCATGTCCGCTTCGCATCTTTGGCGCTCTTGCGAACAGCCAATCCTTTGGCCGACAATGCGATGTTCATCTGGCGGCCGTCTGTGGGATGCGGCTTGCGCTCGACCAATTCCCTCTCTTCGAGCGCTGCGACCGTGGTTCCCATCGACTGCGGCTTCATGTTTTCTGAGCGCGCCAGATCTGCGGTAGTAGCGGGCCCTTCTCTGGCGAGACGGGCCATAACAGCGGACTCAGTCCACGAGAGTTCCTGTGCGGCGCTGGCGGCGCGCACGCGCCGCACTAGTTGTCCAAGAGCCTGCGCGAAATCGGCTACGCCTGTGTCAAACTTCATTCTTGGCATATAACGTAAGTCTACACATTCGACAGTCTATCTTGCAAGTTTATCTTCTTAGTTTAACTTCTAGTCTTCGACAGTCAGACGAAATCGCTCGAAAAAATAACGATGATATTTGCGGGATGGATGACCGAAATACAGGTCAGTTAGAAAAAAGCTAGGCCTGGCTGGCCGTGGCGCTATCGCCGGTATAGGTCATCTCGACGACGGTGCAATCGTCGTTGAGCGGAGTTCCGGCACAGAAGGTCGAGACGGCCGCAAAGACTTCTTCCATGCCCCCCGTCTTGGCGGCGGCTTCGAGGCGCTCGTTGTCAAAAAAGTCCCCGGAAGCATCTTCGGCTTCGGTTACGCCATCAGTGACCAGAATCAAACGATCACCTGCGTGCAGGTTGCAGCGGTCGCTTTCGTAGGTGACGCCGGGCAACAAGCCGACGGGGACATTTCCATGCGCGGGACGCATGACTTCCCCATTGCAAATCATGAGTGGTTGGACATGGCCACAGTTGACGTATTCCAATTCGCCGTCCCGGCGCAGACGCGCGAGCACCAGCGTCGCGTACTTTTCTCCGATGTGTTTGTGCGTGAAGAAATGGTTGACCGCCGTAACGATTTCGGTCAAGCCGATGCCCGCCGTGAGCTGCGAGTAGATCATTCCCTGCAAAGTCGAAGCTAGCAGCGCTGCAGATACTCCCTTGCCACTGACGTCTGCAAGGACGACCGCGAGGCCGTCGGGCGTATTTACGGCATCAAAAAAATCGCCGCCGATCTCTTTACAGGAAAGGTTACGTCCTGTGAGCCGCGCAAACGGAACTTCAGGGATGGTTACCGCCATGAGCCGCTGCTGAATCGTAGCGGCGATCGTGAGTTCCTGTTGATAGCGGCGGGAGGCGTCCTCAGCTTGTACGAGGCGTGCATTCTCGATGAGCGAGGCGGCTTCAGTCGCTATCGCGTGCAGAATGTTGGTACTTACGCCGGAGATATCGTGCGAGGCGAAGCGAGAATCGACATAGAGCGCTCCCATTGCCTCGGCTCCGGCAGACATCGTCCTTCCAGGGTCCGTGTCGCGGGTGGTTTGCACTTGCGGCTTCCGTAGCGGTACGCAAATCACCGTTCTCAAATCGTAGGCGACGATGCTCTTCCGGTTGTCAAGATCAAGCGAACGGCTCGTATCGGTGAGGACGAATTCCGAATTCGATTTAAGCGCGTCTTCCAGAATCGAACGGGAAATGGTCGAGTCATCGAGCAAAGGCTCGTCTCTGTTGTTCCTGCCCGCGGCGAGTCGCAATTTCCCATCGTCGTTCTTCATGAACACATAAGCGCGCTCGGCGTGAGTCAGCTTGAGGGTCACGTCCAGCAGCGTCATCAGAATCTCGTCGAGAACGCCGATGGTATTGAGCTTGCGCGCGGCTTCCATGAACAGTGTGAGTTTTTCGAGGTCGGTGGTCTGCGCGGAAATTTGAATTCCGGAAATCTGGCTGAGGAACTCGCGCGCTGTATTCGACGAAGCCCGCTGGGGATTGAAGATGACGTAGGAGACATCGCGCACGCCAAACTCCACGCGGTCGTTGCGCTCAAGTTGTTTGCGCTGCACACGCTCGCCGTTAACAAAAGTACCGTGCTTGCTGCTCAAGTCCTCGACGAAAAACTGTCCGTTATCCGCCACGATGAGCGCGTGGTCGCGGGAAACGCGCGGGTCAGCGATAACTAAATCCTTATCAATCTTGCGGCCGACCGTAAAAGGTGTGTGGTCAAGAGTGAGCGTGCGCTGGTCATTTCCCTGGACGACAATCAGCACAGGAAAAATGCCGGAAGCGGATGTCCGTTCGCTACTCGATATGGAATGTGTGCTCATGCGGCGCGCACGATCAAAAACGGCTTACAGCATGATGACAGGAATTCACGACGACGTGAAGAGGGCGACGAACTTAGGTCAAAGGCTCGACGACTGCGCGCGAGCCGACTTTTTGAGCCAGGTTGTATGCGATCGTCGCGAACACAAGAGGCGGCAAAGCAAATGTCGTGAAAAACGGGCCTCTCCACCTGTCTAGCACGACGTTCACGGGGAAGACGAGCAGGCTGGCATCAAGGACGAGAGCGGCGAGCCACGGCCAAAAAACCAGGAGGGCTGTCATGCCGGAAAGCATGCGTCCCGTGCGCGTTTTGCGCAACTCTTGCCAATCGCGCGCGATCAGAAGCAGCGCAGGAAGAAGCAGCACCTGGTTATAAAGCGCGAACATGGGTACCGTGAGCACCACCAGCGTCAATACTAGGCTAGTGCTCGCAACAAATTGCGCGGAGTGGCTGGATGCAGAAAGGCAATCTCGGCACAACCATGCCGTAACCAAAAGCAGGACCACGGCGAGAACATATCCTACTGCGGGCGTAGAGAGCAATTGCAGTAAAGACTCATTATGGGTGTAGGAATGATAGTTCCGCATACCAGCGAAAAAATCGCCTATCCAACCGGGCAACAAAAGCTGAGCTCCCACCAACTGCGCCAGCATCGTAAAACCGAATGCCGCTACCAGAGGCCAGCGCGCGCGCCAGCGGGTGACGCTCCACGCAAGCAGCCATATGACGGGCAAAAGAGCAAGTTGCGGCTTGATCGTCGCCAGCGCGAGGAACGCACCCGCAAACGACAAGTAACCGCTTGCCACCGCGGCAAAACACCCCGCCAGCAGAGCTGCCACAACCAACGAGAGCTGCTGCAACTTGATGCCTTGAATCACATAAATGCAGCCGAGCGTTAGCACTGCGAGCGAAACTGCAATCGGCGCCGTTGGCTTCCAGCGCAGCACGCGCAGCCATAAAAAGACGCTACCGGTAGTGATGATCCAGAGTAGAAGCGCGAAGACCCCTTGGACAGTCGCAAACGACATGCGCACGGTCGGAGCAATCAGCAAGACCACATAAACGGGGTAGGCAAAAGCAGCCTGATCTTTCGAATCTCCGGGGCGCGAGGGGTCGAGAACGCGCCCATAATATCCCTGCTGAATCTCACGTGTTATTTCCGGACTATAAGGATCACGCCCATGCAGCAATAATTCCCGCGCCCCCAACCAACGCGGATAGAGATCAGAGAGATTGCCCCTCGGATGATCATGGGCAATCGCTTCGCGCTTTTGAAATGGGACTAGAACGGCAGCGAAGTACAACCACATGGTTGCAGTCAAGAGCAGTGCTAAAACAGGCGTGGCGACTTTCATGAGCGGCGAGCAGGTCATCCCCATACCAACTAAGTGAAACGAACTAACGTGACATGTTACCGTATGCCATTGCCTCACGTGCGCACTCGCATCGTCATTGCAGTCGCGATTGGAATCGCAGCGGGAATCTTAACCTGGCTGTTCTTGTCCCGATTCGACCAGGGTGCTGGTGATTTCGGTTGGGCCATTCGCGCCGCACGCTACCTCTTCCGAGGCCAAAATCCTTACGACACACCGCTTGAACAATATCCCATCACCGCGGCGGCATTCGCGTTGCCATTCATTTCGCTGCGGCCGGAAATAGCGGGCGCGGCTTTTTACGGAATTAGCTCAGCTTTGCTGGCCCTGGGCCTGACCCGCAAGGGCTATCATCGTCTGCTGGTGTTTCTCGCCTACCCATATTGGGCAGGTATGATTGCCGTGCAATGGTCGCCACTGCTTATGGCAGCTGCTTTGTTCCCACTCCTCTTGCCAGCAACCATGGCAAAACCACAAATCGGACTTCCCATCGCTGCTAACTACTTCACGAGGCGCGGCGCCATCGCATCCGTGTTTCTCTTATTACTCACGATTCTGGTATTACCTCGCTGGCCGTTGTGGTGGATCCGGCAATTTGGCAATTACCAGCATTTCATCCCCATCTTCGTGTTCCCTGGACCATTTATCATCTTGGCGCTCCTGCGGTGGCGCGATCAGGACGCGCGTTTTTTGTTCTTAACCTCGCTCATGCCGCAGCGCTGGTTTTTCGATTCATTCATTCTGTGGCTCATTCCTAACACGCGGCGGGAACTCGTCTGGACCATTCTATTAAGCTGGTTGCCGGGGATATGGCGTTGGTATTTCATCCCTCGCAGCTTCACTGAAGTTGGACGGTGGGCAGTCATGTTTTTCTATCTGCCTATGCTTGCCATCATCTGGATGCGTTCTCGCAAACCTTCGCAGGAAGCAAACGTAGGTGCCGTTGCATGTAAATGCATGTAATGCAAGTCGAGGCGATTAGAAGCCACGACGCAAGCGGCGATAAAAACACACCCTTGCCGAACCGCAACAGCAAAATCCAAAGTAGCAGAGAGACCAATCCGCCGAGAAACGCTTTAATCCTGCTACCTACAAATAGCGGATTTTCTAGGGCAAATGTCGCCTGAATCATGAGCGCGAACGGGAGTGCGGCGACCAGATCGACGAAGTAATGCTCACCTAGTCCAAGCGCATAAACTCCCGTCAGTGCCAGAAAAATCAGCAGTGCAGCGCGCATGAATAAGACAAGACCATCGGAATACCACCACGCCAACAATGCCCACGCAAAATGCAGAGAGGGAAAGGCATTCCTGTAGGCATTGAGTGGCGGCCCGTGTGCAATCACATTACCGATCTGTTGCATCGAGGGTGGGTTAAAAGGAAACTTTGCTCCGAGGAAGTACGCTGGTCCGCAAGCGGGAAGCAGGCAATAGAAAATTATGCCAATCGGCCCCGCGCAGCAAAATGCAATCAAAACGCGGCGCGCGTCCGGCCCACATCGGCGCAATTGCTGCGCAAAGACCAGCATTAAGACAACGGGAAGCACACAATAAACGATGAGTGCGCCGTCAAGAATCCAAGGCCAGCGCCGTAAGACTTTTCCAGCCGCAAAGCTGAACTGCATTCCCAGGGTGCCATCAAAGGCGTAGAGCGCCGAGTCGAACGTTTTTGGAAAGAGAGATGCTAGGCGAGCAAGCAACGGACCGTTCAAAGCCGCCAGCGCAACTACGATCAATAAAGGCAGAACGGCTGAACGCAAGCGGTCGTGTTCCATACCAATCGCCCTCGACCTCCGGACAAGCAGCAGAATCATGCTAACGCTCCCGATCAATCCTAAAAAAGGGAGCAGGCGCAGCTGCACTCCGAGTACCAGAACCTGCAAGACAGCAAGCATCCACGCCCCTAAACAAATCCACAGAAACTGAAAGTACCCGCAAACGTATATTGGGACTAAAGCTGTGCTGAATAAGATGACCGAAAAGAAAATGTCAAGAGACGTTTTTTCGTGGAACCCGCGGGTTAGCGACATTCCCAGGAGGGATGCAACGGTAACCGCTGTTGATATGAGCGGAAAGATTTTCTTCCGCTTGACAGCCTTGTAGCCAATGTCCGATTTCGATCTTAAGGTTTGTGACATGGTCTAATTTGAGGTCGGCGCGGTGAGTCCATGCGTACTGCCTGGCGAAGGAGAGATGCGGAGCGCGGAAGCGATAAGCAATAAGAGCAGAAAGACGAGAGGGTACGCCACAATTTCCAGATGCCGGTACCGTAAGGCACACATCAGGTAAATCGGCGAGAAGTACAGGGCACCGATAGCAACCCAAACGAAGTATCGGGCGACTTGTAATTCCTGCCTCTCCGAAAAAAGAGATTCGCTCAAAAGTAATACAGGCAAAAACAAAATGGCCCAATCATGCACTAGAGTGTGATAACTAACCAAGACCGTCGCAATCATCGAAACCAGGAACGGAAAATCGAAACTGAAATAAGACTTATCGCCCTGTACGCGAAGGAACCGCGCCCGTGACCATATCGCCGCGGCCGCCCCCAAAAAACACCCGGAAATTATCAATAGAGACAAGGCATGCTGCCAGCTTCGCGCCGGAAAAACCTCATAAAGCAAACCGCGAAGATTAATCGTGTTGGAGAGGCTGCCCCAGGCATAGTTCTTGCCATGCTCCGTTTCCCAGACAAATCCTGGATAAGCCAGCACTCCAGACTCCCCAGCTACCCATACCGTAATCGCCGCTACAACGGCCATAACAGTAAGAAATCCAAGCAACACTCGTTTTCTGGCCGAAAAAATCAGCGAAGCGACGAAGGGTAATACTAAATGAAACTTAAATAGCCCAAGACCGAGAATCCCCCCCGCTAGCGCGTCTCGCCCTCGTCGCATTTGGACATAGGCTATGGTGTACAAGAAGAGCAATAAGATCGAATCTTGTCCCTGCAAAAGCGCGAGGAAAATCGGGAAGAATGCGAGCATCGCGAGATACCAGAGGATCTTGGGGATCGTATTTAATATAGGAAGAAAGCCCGACAGGAAATATGGGATGCTCACGAGGACTGACAGATTGATCGCTAGCCAAAGCAAATATGCCGCCGTGTACCCGAATGGCGCTAGGGGAACAAACAACAAAGCCTCAAAAGCTGGATGGTTATAAGGCAGGATGGTTCCCCGCTTCACAATGCTCGCGGGAGTGATTTGTTGCTGAATTTGCCGCTGCAGATCGATGTCGTATAGGCGATTCCGTTCCCCAAGCTGTAAAATCCGCCCAGCGGTATAGAAGATAGTAAAGTCCGGCATGCCGATCGGTACGTCTCTCCATGATCGGACCGCGAAGAAAGCATGCAAAAGCACCATGGCAATCAGATAGCCA
>JBEKTR010000146.1:0-9435 GCA_049515835.1 Terriglobales bacterium | reverse complement strand
TCCTGCCAATGAAAAAAATCTCGTGCCGACAGGCCTGAATTCCGTGGTCGTTCGTACTGGCAAACAAACCATCCTCATTGAAACTGGAATCGGCAACAAGCTTTCGCAAAAGATGGCGAGCTTCTTCGGGCAGCCAGCGAAGCTGATTGAAAATCTGGCCGCGGCGGGCATTTCGCCGGACCATGTTGACATCGTCATCAATAGCCATCTTCACTTCGATCACTGCGGATGGAACACCGTCCGGCGAGGAGATAGAGTTGTCCCGACTTTTCCCAAGGCGAAATACTACGCACAGCACGGAGAGTGGGAGCACGCGCACCAGAACCAGCGCGACTCGCCGAGCTATCTCACTGAAAATTACGATCCGCTGGTAGAAAGCGGCCAAATGACTTTGCTCCGCGGCGATCAGGAAATTGTTCCCGGTGTTTCGGTGCGAGTCTATCCGGGCCACACTCGCGATATGCAGGCGATTCTCTTGGAGAGTGGCGGAAAGACGGCTTGCTACATTTCCGACTTGATCCCCACATCAGCCCATATCGAGCTCAATTGGGCTATGGCGTTTGATTTGTATCCCGTGGAAACCATCGAGAGCCGCAAACGATATTACGCGGAAGCTTTGCCGGGAAAATGGTTGACGATGTTCACGCACGATCCGCTGATTCCGTGGGCCTATTTGGAAAAAGATGAAAAGGGGAAGTTGGTTCTGGGAAAATAGCATGCGGTCTTCGCCGCTGGTCTCGCGGGAACTTCCTCCGGGCCGGTGGTGCCTAATGTTCTAGTATCCACCGATGAAATCAGTGCCCAGAGCAATTCGACGGGTCGGCATGGCGCTGTTCGCCGTTGTCATCGCGCTCTCTGCTTTTTATCTGTTCCTCTTGGCCGAGGAAGCCCATTCGGCACGAATAGTATCGCAAGTGCTTGATCGCGTGGAGGCATTGCGAGTCGGGGACTCAGCTGCTGACTTCGAGCGAGCCATTCAAGGTTGTAAGCATGAGAAGGGTGACTCGATTTGGTCGTGTACGCTGATCGCTGGGCCCTTTAGACGAAGCTTCCCATGGGAACAGATGTCGGTCATGCCCGACAGCCTTAAATATTCGGTAATTCAGACCCTGAACCGAGGAGGCCTCCGATTTTGGAGGCTTTATATCTCCGCAAACCTCCAGAACGAAAAGATTCAGGCAATCTCGGTCGGGCTATTTTCGACTTGACGAGACGATATGAAGCGTTAGGCGCAGAGTGGGCAATCGCCGAGCAAATTCCCTTCCGTTATCTACCGAGAAATCCGAGTCCTGACCAACAAAGAACGTTTCTCAACTGGTACCACATCACCAGTGTGCCGAGTGGTGAAGGCTTTTCCATCCACGCGACGCCAGCCAGCACGAATCTCGAGCTGCAAGCGCGCCACATAAACCGTTGGTGCCTCTTCTCCTCACGCGGGTGCGAGGGGCTCTGCGAGTGCTGCCCGATGCGATTCCTTTGCTAAAGGAACGAAATATAACTTGGGGTGGCTGGAGGACAAACGTCACACCGCCCAAATGTCAGTGGAAGTAAAGCCTACACGCGGGCGGGGCGCCCGCGCCACAGGGTTCGAGGCGGGCTTCGAAGAACTCTTCCACCCGGGCCAATATTTCCGGTGCGCTCTTCGATTCGTAAATCGCCTTGCGCAATCCGGCGCCGCCCGGAACACCATGCGTGAACCATGACGCGAACTGCTTCATCTTGCCTTCGGCGTCGGGGAAACCTTCTTCGATCAGCATGGCAAAATACGTCCGAATCATCTGGTATCGGTCGGCTTCACTCGGCTGGTCATAATGTTTACCTTCGGACGGAGGAGGAACATCGGGCGCGTAATATCCGCAAAATTGCGCAATCTGCCGAAAGATCCACGGATTCGCGGGCGCGGTGCGGCCGATCATGACTGCTTCGCATCCGGTCTGCGCGACCATGGCGCAGGCGTCTTCCGGCGTACGGATATCGCCATTGCCGATCACGGGAATCGTCACCGCGCCTTTTACCGCGGCAATCCAGTCCCAGCGCGCATTGCCGCTGTAGCCCTGCTCGCGCGTGCGGGCGTGCAGAGCAACGGCAGCCAAGCCGCAATTCTCGGCCATCTTCGCTAATTCGACGCAGACAATCTCTTCGTCGCTCCACCCGGCGCGAAATTTGACAGTGAATGGAATAGTGACGGCAGTGCGCACTGCATCGAAAATCTTGCCGATTGCCGGCAAATCGCGGAGCAATCCGGAACCGCCGTTGCACTTCACCACTTTCTTTGCAGGGCAGCCCAGGTTCAGGTCCACGATGTCGAAGCCGAGGCCTTCTACCATCTTTGCCGCTTCGGCCATCACGTATGGATCGCTTCCGAATAACTGCGCCGAGATCGGATGTTCGTCTTCGTAGAAGTGGAGGTAGCGCTTGGCCTTCTTATCCTTGGCGCGGAGAACGCCATCCGCCGACGTGAACTCGGTCATGATGAGGCCGCATCCGCCCAGATTGCGAATGAAGCGGCGAAAGACCGTGTCGGTCACGCCCGCCATGGGCGCGAGCACCGTGGCCGGAGAGATCTCGACATTGCCGATCCGCAAGACGTCCGGGACGACGGTGTCCGCTCGACTCTGCCCATTAGCCGTCGATGGCAGCGGAGTTGGAAAGTACTTGCGCACAGCTTTATTCTAGCCTCGAGCGTCAAGGAGCAAAGGAAAAGCCTCTCTTTCGAGAGGCTTTGAGTCCTGAACCGCGAAAATTTACTTCTTGGCCGTCTCGGCTTTCGCCGTTTCGGGCTTCGCGTACTTGCGGCGGAAACGCTCTACGCGGCCAGCAGTGTCCATGAGCTTCTGCTTGCCGGTAAAGAACGGATGGCAGGCGGAGCAGATTTCCACATGGATGTCGCCTCTATGGGTCGAGCGGGTCGAAAAGTTGTTGCCGCATGCGCAAAGCACGCGGATTTCGTTATATGCGGGATGAAGGGCTGCTTTCAAGATTGTTTACCTCGTTTCGAGCGAATATAGATTCTAACGGAACTCATAAAGATTCAGCAAACCGGCCAACCTTCCGGAGGCCAGTCTAAGCCCGACCGGGCGTTCCGAGCATAGCCTTCTTTCACGCGGCTCAAGGGACTTAGCGCGGGGTTCCATACGGAAAATTCGCCTAATATCCAGGCAAAAGCGCGAGCCTTCGGGGCGACCCCGCAATAACATTCCGCTTGACAAACCCGTATATTAGATTAATTATGACACTGTCATGTTTGACTTAATAATGTTGGCGACCTTATTCGAGGGGCCCAAACACGGGTACCAAATCAAACGTGAAGCGGGATTCATTCTGGGAGAAGAGAACTTGCACAACAACCTGGTGTATCCGCTACTCAAGAAATTCGCAGCGGAAGGCTGGGTCGTGAAAAAAGCCATGCCTGGCGAGCGCGGGCAGACGCGCCAGCAATACGCCATTACAGCTTTAGGAAAGGCGACGCTGATTCGGCGTTTGAACGAATTCGGCGAAATTGAGGCAAAGTCATTCGATGCGTTCATCGTCCGAGTGGGGATGTTTGAGCTACTGGCCACGTCGGACCGCGAGCGGATTATGACCGCGCGCGAAGAGCATTTACAGCGCCGGTCACATGCGCTTGAGGGCCTGCAAGGAAAAATGGATGTCGGCCTGTACGGCGGTGAAGTCGTCGACTTTTTGAAGGAGGATATTCAATCGGAACTCGGCTGGATTCGGCGCATGCGCCGGCTGGCACCATTGGAGGAATGACCGCGATGCTTTCTTTGTCGCTTCACCAAATTGAGATGATCCCGTGGTATTCATTCGGGGCGTTTTGGCTGTTGGCTGTTTTCCGAGTGAAACCGACTAAATCCATCGAACCAGCGGCAGCGCGAATTTTTACCGTCGTGTTACTGGCAACCGCGTTTTATCTGATGTTTTCGCGAGAATTGCCTTTCGTTTGGCTGAACCGAAGATTTATCCCGGCAAACTCGGCCTTTCCTGAAGTTGGTACAGCGCTGACTTATGTAGGAGTGGCTATTGCCATCTGGGCGCGCGTCGCGCTCGGTTCGAACTGGAGCGCCCGCGTGATGGTGAAGGAGGGGCACGAACTCGTGCGTTCAGGGCCCTACGCTTACGTGCGCCATCCCATTTATACCGGGTTGCTATTGGCCATCACGGGCACCACACTAATCATCGGAGAGTGGCGCGGAGTCATCGCCATCATTATCGTGACCGTGGCTCACTCGCTGAAAGCCAAGCGGGAAGAAGCCGCCATGAATGCTGAATTTGGCGAGACCTACCAGCAATACCGGAAAACGACAGGCTTCCTGTTCCCGGGATTGTAGCGACGGCAAAGCGTCGCAAAAAATAAGCGGCAGGGCCGACCCCCTGCCGCTTTAGCGTTCTGCAAGCTTATTTGCCGCGGTTGACGGCCTTTTTCAAATCAGCACCAGGAGTAAATTTGGCCACTCGGCGTGCGGCAATCTTGATTGTGGCTCCGGTTTGCGGGTTGCGGCCGTTGCGGGCCTTTCTTTGGGAAATGGAGAACGTGCCAAAACCAATAAGCGCGACACGGTCCCCCTTCTTCAGGGCAGAGGTGATGCTATCCACGGCAGTGTCAATGGCGCTAGAAGCTTGCGTCTTGCTAATGCCGCTCCCTGCTGCGATTCGGTCAATCAAATCAGCTTTGTTCATCTTTTCTCCTCGCAGGTCTCGTGATCCAACAGCATTTGAGACAGCAGCTTAATTTGTTGGTGGAAACCTCGCGGCATTATTAAGCTACTGTGAGAGAAGAAAGTCAACTGTGGAAATCCGCGCCCCATGCCTTGTTTGGTGCGGGGAGGAGAAAAAATGGGATCAAAATACCATCTTGAGAAAGTGACTAGTCGTTTCTGGTTAGTCCCCCGAAGGCACTAGAACCTCCTCGGAAACGATCTCCGGTAACAGCTCTGGAGGCACGTGTTTCGCCGCGAATTGCTCGGCTTCCGTCGATCCTTCCAATGCGGTGGTGGATGACTTCCCGTTTGCAATCACTTGCGTAATAGCATCGAAATAGCCCGTTCCAACAAACCGTTGGTGCTTCACGGCCTCATAGCCGTGCTCGCGCTCGCTGGCAAATTCGGCCTCTTGCAACCGGGAATACGCTGCCATGCCCTGCATCTTGTACTGCCTCGCCAGATCAAACATGGTGTAGTTGAGGGCATGGAAACCTGCCAGAGTGATGAACTGGAACTTGTAGCCCATTTTGGCAAGTTCCTGCTGGAAACGTGCAATGGTCGCGTCATCTAGCTTTTTACGCCAGTTGAACGACGGCGAGCAGTTATAAGCCAGCATTTTGCCGGGATGTTCTGCGTGGACTGCCTCTGCAAATCGCCGTGCCTCTTCAAGATTTGGTTCCGAAGTCTCACACCAGAGCAGATCGGCATAAGGCGCATAGGCAATCGCACGTGCGATGGCCGAATCTAAGCCGCCATTGATGCAGTAGAAACCCTCCGGTGTGCGATTTCCTGTCAAAAACTTTTGATCGCGTGAATCAATATCACTGGTTAGGAGAAATGCGCTGTTCGCGTCCGTTCGCGCCATGATGAGAGTCGGCACACCCATGACATCCGCTGCCAACCGTGCTGCGACCAACTTCTGGATGGCCTCGCTCGTCGATACAAGGACTTTTCCACCCAGGTGCCCACACTTTTTCGCTGAGGAAAGTTGATCTTCAAAATGGACACATGCTGCACCGGCTTCAATCATGGCTTTCATCAATTCGAATGCATTTAGATTCCCGCCAAACCCGGCTTCAGCATCCGCAACCAACGGGGCAAACCAATACCTATCGTCTTTCCCTTCCGCATGATGAACTTGATCGGCTCGCGTAAGCGCCTGATTGATACGCCGCACCAAAGTTGGCACGCTGTTTGCCGGATACAAGCTCTGGTCGGGATACATTTGGCCCGCATCGTTCGCATCCGCCGCGACTTGCCAGCCACTGACGTAAATTGCTTGTAATCCGGCACTTACTTGCTGGATCGCCTGGTTCCCCGTCATCGCGCCCAGCGCATTCACATAGGGTTCGGAGTTGAGAAGGTCCCAAAGGTGTGTGGCACCTTGTTTGGCAAGAGTATGTTCAACTCGCAATGTACCGCGCAGCCTCTCGACATCTTCAATCGTATAAGGCCGTTCGATGCCCTTCCAGCGCGGGTTCGCTACCCATTTATTTTCCGGTGTTGAAGGTTTGCCATTCGTTGCCATATGTGTTCACCTATCCGCGCAATGGGCGCCTTAAATCGGATTGAACTCCCCGTTCAAAATCATTGCTTCTGAAATTCGACGAGCTTCTCGAAAAGTCTCGCGCGTGCCCAAGTCTTTTCCCTGATTGGTCAACAATTTCTCGAGTTCTTCCTCGAATAGTTGCGAAATCAGTAGCCGTGTATGGGCCACCGGTCGGCCATTCTCGTCATGAATTGGCCGCTCCCAGTGGTGCTTCATGCGCTGCGCGATCATCAGCCGATAAATTCGATCTGTCGCAAGATCCTCCATGTATCCGTCGAGCAGGCTCGCGCCTTTACCATTCAACACGCCGTTGCGATAGCGAATAACAGTTCGAATCGCTGCGCGTGTACCCGCCAGCGTCCGCTCGCCCACTCCTCGCGGCTTTGGTCGCAGATTCGGATACCGCTCTGCATTGGCTCGTCTCGCCGCGAGTTGGTTGGGTGCAGGAAATTGTTCCAAGGCAATCTGGTTCTGATCTGGATGGCCCGTCCATGCGCCGTCCATATAACAATCAGCTTCGTTTTTCTTGTCTTTCGCGAGCGACGCTAATGCTCGGGCGTTCAACTCTGCGTCCTCACGGCTCGGGTACAGCGCGGTCATTCCTCCAATCGCAAGGACTCCGCGCTTGTGGCAAATCTCCGGCAACAACTCCCGCAAATTCTGGAAAAACGCTACGTCATGCGGAATGGTATTACGGTCGGGCAGCATCCACTCGGGATCATTCAAATTGAAATGGATCAGACTGGCCATGTAATCCCAGCGGCCAAGGTTCAGTCCCACAATGTGATCGCGCAGGTTGTAAAGAAAGTCCTCAATCTCAAATGCCAGAGGATGGGATTCGACAAGGGCCATGCACTTGATGTAATTCCTAGGCCAGCCGCGTAGTTCCGCGATCGCTTGAAAGACGTCACGCCACCACAGCGCTTCCTCCGCAGACTCGGATTTTGGAATGTAGAAACAGAGCGGGTGCTTGAGATCACTAGGATTCACCTGGTACGCAATGCGCGCCACATCAAACAAGGAAGCTGGCGTTAGCTCCTCGAACATTCCCGCCTGGTGAATGTGCAGGCCGCGCGGACGAGTCCAAACAATTGTGTTGTTCGGCTGTATTCCTACTGTCACACTGCGCTTGGAATCGAAATACGTTAAATCGCCGCGCAGGGCGGCTACAATGTTGCTCACGCCCGTTTGCTGATGTTCCCAGTCGTTGACCATCGAGTCTTCCAGGTCAAGCATTACCCCAGGGGCGCCGGAGTTCAGCATTTTTACGACAAGCGGCGCATCGTCGGCAGGGCCGGTCATCTGATTGCGCTGGTCCATGCACCAGGAAGGCACTTCGATCCTCCAACCGTTGCGAACACTGTCTCCGGGGAAATGATGGGTAGGCTGCTGACTATCCAAAGCCTCCGCTAACACCATTGCTCGACGCTCTAATAGTTGTTGTTGACGTGGAGCAAACCTGCGATGCAGCGGCTCCAGCCATTGCAAGAAACCAGCGGGAAGCGTCTCTTGGAGCCGGGGCTCATCGGGCGCGGCATTAAGAGGAAACCCGGTTACTTCTGCGATTCGAGCCATACTCGTTGCCATCACGCCTGCCTGCTTGCTTAAATTTCAAACATTGCTCCCTGAGTCTGCGTAAAATCGCGCTCACATTCAAACGCAATGTTTGAATCATCTCGATAATATTTTCTTATCAATCAATAATTCACGATAAACTACTGTTTATCTGGTATCCCGGCGGAAGTTGGACAGGAGTCGACTGATGGAAATCGACCAGCTTGAGACTTTTCTCGTCGTAGCTTCTCTCGGGGGATTCCATAAAGCCGCCGCAACGCTGAATGTCAGCCAGCCTGCCGTCAGCGCACGCATCCGCGCTTTGGAACAATCTCTCGGCGTTGCATTGTTTTCCCGCGAGCGGCCGACGTTGACTCTTTCCGAAGCAGGGCGCGTTCTTCGCCCCTACGCAGAGCAATTACTCAAGACTGCCTCACAGGCACGCCTTGCTGTTCGCGAACTCCAGCCGCCCAGCAGTAGCCCTTTACGAATCGCCGCTGGACTCTCAATTTCTGCATATTTCCTGCCCGATGTGCTCAAGAACTTTCAGAACGCTTATCCCAACATCACGATTACCATCCGACCTGGCCACTCCAAAGAAGTTCTCGATATGCTCTTAAATGACGAGGCGGAGATCGGACTTGCCCGCTCGCTGAATCATCCCGAAGTTGAAACCCTCACCCTGCGCGACGATCCCCTTTTATTAATCGCTCATCGGAAGCACAAACAATTCAGTGCCAGATTGCAGGAAGTCGCTGGATGGCCGCTGATCGCCTACGAGCGTGGCTCCAGCGATTGGACGCTCACCCAAGGCCTTTTTCGCCGCGCTGGACTCATGCCCAACATCGCCATGGAGATGGACACGATCGAAACCGCAAAAAGAATGGTTGAGCGTGGTTTAGGATTGGCGTTTTTACCGCAGCTCGCGGTCGTGAACGAACTTCGGACGGGTAAGCTGACCATGGTCGAAATCAAAGACGCCGAGACGCTACATCGGAGCCTTGATGTCGTTCATCCCCGCCATCGACCGCTAAGAAAGGAAGCCTTGGCATTTCTGCGGTTTGTGCGCGAAGCGGCGAACGTGGAAATCGTTCTCAAGCGCAGAAAACAGGACCGAAGAACCCATCGTTCCTAACGGGGGATTTGGAAGAATGGAGCGATTTATCCTCTGCTCTCCACAACTCAACCCTCAAATCCACAAGATGTGCACTGGTTGGCACCCTCCATCGCTTGCATGATTCGCAGTCAAGGTTCAAAGTGGGAATGAAGGTCACATAGGACGATGATCAAAGATTTCCCCGCACCTGAGGAAGCAAGCGTTTGCTTAATCTGCAACGGTACCGGATGGAAGGCGACCGGAAATAACCGCGTTGCCCGCTGCGACTGCCGCATGCAGGCTCGTTCGCAGACGCTGCTCGCTGGCGCGAGAATTCCCAAACGGTACGAACACTGCGAGCTGTCGAATTTTGAGTTCGACGGGCCGCATCGCGATCTGGCAGTTGCGAGACTGGCCGCTTGCCGGTTTGTAGAGGAATATCCCTTGGAGAGGACCGGGTTGCTGCTCACCGGCAGTATCGGGGTGGGCAAGACACACTTGGCGGTTGGGATCGTCCGGGAACTCATTCTAAG
>JBEKTR010000145.1:0-9440 GCA_049515835.1 Terriglobales bacterium | reverse complement strand
GCCCATTACCGAAGACTCACCCAAAAAACCAATTAATCCATACGGTGCAACCAAGTTAGCTTTTGAGCATGCGTTGGAGGCATACAACTGCGCTTACGGATTGCGTTTTGCGGCGCTGCGATATTTCAACGCGGCGGGCGCCGATCCGCAGGGCCGTGTCGGGGAAGTGCACGATCCGGAGACGCATTTAATTCCCTCGGCGTTAGAAGCCATTCAAGGAAGACGCGATGCGGTCGAAATTCTGGGCGATGATTACCCCACGCCCGATGGGACTTGCATTCGCGATTACGTCCACGTTAGCGATTTGGCGGAAGCGCATCTGCTGGCTTTGAAATATCTGGGCGATCACGAATCTCTGGCGGCCAATTTGGCGAGCGGCCGCGGACATTCCGTGAAGGAAGTCTTGGCGACGGTTGAACATGTCTGCGGGAAAAAAGTGCCGGTGCGAATTTCTCCCCGGCGGCCGGGCGATCCGCCAGTGCTTTTGGCCGATCCGGCGAAGGCGAAAGAAATCCTCGGATGGGAACCGAAATATTCTCTCGAGGATATGATTTCTACTGCGTGGCAGTGGGTGCAACGCAATTCCCGTTAGCTACTGCTGCGGCAGTGGAACATAAGCTGAATCAGTCACGGGCGTATTCAGCAGATCGATGGCGACGGAAGGAATGTTTCCCGCCGTGTCGAGTTCGGCGGGTGGCCCGAAGCCCAGCTCTTCGGAACTCGAAGAGTGAATGACGCCCTGAACAACGGTGAAATCTGTCAGGCCTTCGACTGCGCTTAACGCCGGCACAATGGAGTCGCTATCCTGATTGAAGATTTCCGGCCAGCCTTTGGAGGTTAGATGGTTGGCAAGGTAATTTCCAAAACAAAGAAGCCGAATGGATGCGGCGACGCTAGAGGTATCCAGGCCATCGAGCTGACTTTGCGATTCGAGTCCCTGAATTAACGCCGTCGGCATGGGGTGGAGTATCGGATTTTGCAGTGACTTCAACGCCGGACTCAGGCTTCCACCGAAGCCGTCGCCTTGTAAATCGCCGACGCCGCCGGTGTAGGTCTTGCCATTCTTGAAGGTCACGCTTGAGAAACTCGGGCTTCCAGAAATAGCGAGCACGCCGCGGACGCACTCGTCGTTGTTGTTGAGGAGATAAATGGCTAGAGGCGAGCCCCAGTACGGCGTCGCGATGGTGATGACTTTGTGGACAAATCCTAGTGCGAATGTGACCGGGTTGTAAAAGGGCGGCAGAGAGGGCAGAGTGCGTGCGATGTCACCGCCCATGCTGTGGGCGAGAATATCACCTTGAATAGCTGCGACTGCGAGGTTCGTAGGGTTAGCGCCCGTCTTGTAATTATTGATAAAGGCATAAATTTGTTGCAGAACCGTGGTTGCGTTGTAGGAAAACCCGAGGGCGCTGGCGGGCGCGTTCTTGATGCTGCTGACGGCCCAGGAGGGAACATTCGGTTTATAGGATTTGATTTGCGAGCCGATAATCGTGCCGTAATTCGCTTCGTTGATACTAAAACGCGGGTCACCGATTAAAGGCGAGAAGTCTGCCCAGTCGCTCGCGCTACCCCACAGGCCGTGAATGAGTACCAAGGGCGGACGAAGAACGGTCAGCGGGGCATTGGTAGATAAGTTCGTGTCGAGCGCTAGCGCCTGAATAGAGACGAATCGGTCGTCAGAATCTGAGTCCTGCCCTTCCGGGCGAGGGAAATCGATGGGTGCGCCGTAAATGGCAAAAGCGAACGGTCCTGAAGATGTATTGACGGCAGTAACCGTGATCTGGCTGGCGGTGAAAGTTGTTGTACCGATGGCGCCGAGGCCGCCATCTTCTGCAGCGGAAGTGCTCTGCATGCCGGAATCGTTGAGGACGGTAAGCGTAAATTGCTCGCCCACGCTATCCGCGGGAATGCGCAGGACCATTTCGGTTGCGCCGTCCGCGCCTACCCCTTGGACGACCCGGCCTTTGGTCGCCAGCACATTGACGTTTTTCGTCACCTGCGAACCGCTTAAAAGCTGAGGGATGGGATCAAGAAAAGTGACTTGCGGAGGCGCGGAAGGCTGCTGGCCTAACGCGCTGACAGCGTAGAAATAAATGGCAGGCAGTAGAAGAATGGCTTTGCGCATGGCAGACTCCGGGGAGACTTCGTCGGTAATGTCCGCGATACTAGCACAGACTCGCGTCTGTGACGACTGGGCTAGGCTACTTTGCGCAAAACCAATGCAGAATTTTTTGATCCGAAGGCGATGCAGTTGCAGACCGCGTATTCGACGTCTCTCTTCCGGCTGACATTGGGAACATAATCGAGATCGCATTCCGGGTCGGGGGAATCCAGATTTAAGGTTGGAGCAATTTGGCCGCGCTGCATGGCGACTATGGTTGCCGCTACGCCCGCAGCTCCACACGCTCCCTGGGGATGGCCGATTTGCGACTTCAAAGCCGACATGGGAGTTTTGAATGCATGATCGCCCAACGCCAGCTTCAAGGCGCGGGTTTCGATGCGGTCGTTTAACTGTGTTGAAGTTCCGTGGAGATTTACATAGTCCACTTGCTCGGGGACGATACCCGCGTTCTGCATCGCGAGCCCAATGGCGCGAGCGGGTTCTTCGCCACATTCTTGCAGGCGGACACGATGGAAAGCTTCGCAGGTTGAACCATAACCGGCGATTTCGGCAAGAATTTTCGCGCCGCGGGCGCGGGCGTGGTCCATTTCTTCGAGCACGTACATCCATGCGCCTTCGGCGAGAACGAAACCGTCGCGATTGACGGAAAATGGACGCGAACCGCGCTCCGGCTCCTGGTTCCACGAATCGGTCATAATCTTCATCAGCACGAAGCCCTTCATAATGCCAAGCGCAATCGGCGCATCGGCGCCCCCGCTCAGAACCATATTCAAACGTCCCGATTGAATTTGCCGCATGGAGTAAGCGAAAGCATCGGTCGAAGACGTGCACCCTGTTGTGACGACATGGCTGGAACCGCGGAGCCCGAAACGAACGTTCAATTCACTCGAAATCGATCCCATGACGCCCGTGGGCACGCAGAACAGACTCATCTTCGAATATTGCTGATGAAAGAAGAGGCGGTATTGCTCTTCGGTGAACTCCTGCGTGCCGCCGCCCGAGCCGATGATGACTCCGAAGCGCTGCCGTTCTTCGAGTGGCAGGGAAGCGGCGTCCATGCCCGATTCTTTCAAGGCTTCGGTTGCAGCCGCAAGGGCCAGAGGCAATACGCGCGAAACATGTTTGCGGTCGCGTTTTTCGACCCAGGCGAGTTCGTCGAAATCGCGCACTTCGCCGGCAATCTGCACCGGAATATCTGACGCGTCGAAGCTGGCGATGCGGCGGACGCCGCTTTTCCCGGCGATGATTGCCTCGGCAAATGCCTCATTTCCGACGCCATTCGGGCTGACCACACCCATTCCTGTAATTACGACGCGCTTTCGCAATTCGCCCTCGCCTGCAATCTTACCCTAAACGCTTTGTGGAACGTGAGATGTCAATTTTCTGTCGAAATAGAAATCTTGGTTCATGGAACCTGAAATGTAGCCAGGAGATCCGATCACGTTTGTAATTTGGATTCTGACTTATAATCAAGCGTTCTGCTGACCAGATAAACGCGACAAATAAGCACGGAGAAACTTTTGGCCTACGACGACCTGCGAGACTGGATTGCTGCGCTCGAACGCGCTGGCGAACTGAAACGAGTCACGACTGAAGTTGACCCGATCCTGGAGCTTGCAGAGATTACCGATCGGGTTTCGAAAGGGAAGGACGCTAGTGGCAATCCCGGCGGGCCTGCTCTGTTGTTCCAAAACGTCAAGGGCTACCCCGGTTCGCAAGTACTGATCAATCAATTCGGATCGGCGAGAAGGATGAAGCTGGCACTCGAAGCCGACGAGCTCTCGGAAATTGCCGACCGCATCCGCATGTTCATGGACGTGAAGTCGCCGCAAGGGTTCCTCGACAAAGTCAAAATGCTTCCCATGCTCGCCGAGATGGGAAAGTTCTTTCCCAAGACAGTTTCGAGCGGACCGTGCAAAGAAGTCATTAAGCGCGATAACTTTTCGCTGCTCGATTTTCCGGTTTTGCAGTGCTGGCCGGGCGATGCGGGAAGATTTATCACGCTGCCTTGCGTCGTTACGCGTGATCCGAAGACCGGCAAGCGCAACGTCGGCATGTACCGCATTCAGATTTACGACGAGAAGACGACAGGCATGCACTGGCAGCGTCAGAAAGTCGCGGCAGAGCACTATCGGGAGAGAATGCGGGCCGCGGCGAAGAACTCAGGTGGGGAACCTGTCGATCTGATGGCACGAACTGGCGGCGGTTCGGTTTTGATTGAAAATGACCAACCCTCAGGACGCATGGAAGTCGCCGTTGCCATCGGCACTGACCCGGCGCTGACATTTTCTGCCATCGTTCCCGCACCGCCTGACGTCGAGGAATATATGATCGCGGGATTTCTTCGCCAGAAGCCAGTTGAGCTTCTGAAGTGCGAAACAGTCGATCTCGAAGTTCCGGCCAACTCCGAAATTGTTCTCGAGGGCTACGTCAATCTCGACGAACTCCGTATGGAAGGCCCATTCGGTGATCACACTGGGTTTTATTCGCTCACCGATCTCTATCCTGTGTTTCATGTGACTTGCGTTACGCATCGCAAGAATCCGATTTATGCAACAACCATCGTTGGCAAGCCGCCCATGGAAGATGCCTTCATGGGCAAAGCGGTCGAGCGTATTTTCCTGCCCCTGATGAAGCTGACCATCCCCGAAATTGTGGATGTAAACCTTCCGGTGGAAGGCGTCTTTCACAATCTGATGATCGTTTCCATCAAGAAGTCATACGCCGGGCAGGCGCGCAAAGTCATGAACGCTATCTGGTCTCTCGGTCAGGCCATGTTCACCAAGTGCATTATCGTCGTGGACGAAGATGTTGATGTGCAGAACATCGCGGATGTAACGCTGAAGACGCTGAACAACATTGATCCTGAGCGCGATATTCAATTCACGCTGGGCCCGATTGATTCGCTGGACCACGCCTCTCGTTTGCCGAATTACGGCTCGAAGATGGGCATTGACGCCACCCGCAAATGGCCGGCGGAAGGGTTTACCCGTCCCTGGCCGGATGAAATTGTGATGGATGAGAAGACCAAAGCGCTGGTGGATGCGAAGTGGAAGGCGTTGGCCAAAGAGTTGGGGATTGAATAAATCTAGCCAAGCTTCGCTCGGCAGGACAGATGCGGACATCTGCCCCTACGCAAGCAAGCCAGCCTCAGTCGTAATACTCCAACCCAAGGTGCGTTATTAGTTCTTCTCCGCGCAGATGACGCAGCGTGTTCTTTAGCTTCATCAACTGAATGAACAGATCGTGCTCGGGATAAAGTCCGGGCGCGGTCATGGGCGATTTGAAGTAGAAGCTCAACCACTCCTGAATGCCGATGCCTTTCAGTTCCGTGCTGCGCGCAGCCAAGTCCATGAAGAGAACCAGGTCGAGGACAATCGGCGCGGCAAGAATCGAGTCGCGGCAGAGGAAATCGACTTTAATCTGCATGGGATAGCCGAGCCACCCGAAGATGTCGATGTTGTCCCAACCCTCTTTGTTATCACCGCGTGGCGGGTAATAGTTAATGCGAACTTTGTGGGTGAAGTTGCCGTAGAGGTCGGGATACAAGTCCGGTTGCAGGATGTGTTCAAGAACCGAAAGTTTGGATTCTTCCTTGGTTTTGAACGACCCTGGATCTTCGAGAACTTCGCCATCGCGGTTGCCGAGGATGTTGGTAGAAAACCATCCGTTCAGGCCGATCATGCGGGCTTTGAATCCCGGTGCGAGAATCGTCTTAATCAGCGTCTGACCCGTCTTGAAGTCTTTGCCGCAGATGGGGGCATTATTCTCGCGGGAAAGGTCGTGCATGGCGGGTAGATCGACGGTCAAGTTGGGCGCGCCATTGGCAAAGGGCACGCCTTCTTTCAAAGATGCATAGGCGTAAATCATCGAGGGCGCAATGTTGGCATCGTTCTTGGTCAGTGCTTTTTCGAATGCCTTTACGGATTGATGAGCGGCGGTCGGTTCGATGTAGCTTTCGGTGGATCCACACCACATTGTCACAAGACGCGATGCGCCGGAACTCTTGCGGAAGTCGCGAATGTCGTCGCGAACTTGTTCCGCGAGGTCCATCTTCGTCTTGCCTTTTTTCACGTTCGGACCGTCGATCAGCTTGACATAGTTGCGATCAAATACGGCTTTGCGCGGTTTGATCTTGCTGAGAAACGGCTTCACCTTGTCGAGCAAATCTTTTTCGAGAACGCCAGCTTTTGTGGCGGCGGAGTACATATCGTCTTCAAAGATGTCCCAGCCGGTGAATACGAGGTCGTCGAGCCCGGCGAGGGGAAGGAATTCTTTGATCTTGGGCGAGCGAGCGTCGGTGCGTTTGCCAAGGCGAATCGTGCCCATTTGCGTCAGGGAACCGATGGGCTTGGCAAAGCCCTTGCGGACTGCTTCCACGCCGGCCACGAACGTAGTCGCGACGGCACCCATGCCCGGGATCATGATGCCGAGCTTGCCCTTGGCTGGCTTGATTTCACTAGCAGACGGGGAGACTTCTACTTTTGCGTGCTTCTGGCGCTTCGCCATAGTCAGGCTAATTCCTCTCGTGAGGGGATATATGAGAACTCTGTGATGTTAGGCAAACAGTTATCGTCTCGTATCGTGGTATGTTTTGCAACCGCGCGAGAGCGAACGAGCGTGAGCGCAATGTAATGGTAGATTTTGCGCATCAAGCGGAGAAGCGGAGAAACAGTCCAGACACACAACGACCGCAGGGGAGAGTCAAATCCGACACCTGCGGTCGAGAAATTTAAGCGGCTTCTTTGGTAGCTAATGCTGGAGCCGGACGCCGCGAATTCGCGGAAGCGTCCACGATCTTCATCTGCTTCCAGTCATAAGGCAGCTCTTTGCCGCAATCGAGGCAAACGACATAAGTACCCGTGCGAGTCGCGGCTTGGCTGCGATTGGAACCGCGCCGTGTCGTCATGGGAAAACTATATCTTGAATGCCAGCAGCCAAACACCGCGTCAAATAGTTTCATAATCATCAAGCTACCTCCAGAACCCCTCCAAATCCCTTAGACCACACTTCCATGAACCCGAATCCTACAAATTTGATTCGGTACAGATGCAAAAGGGTGCATTCAAAGTTTTAAGTACTCGTGAAGGTTTACGCTGCCAAATGTCTAAGGAGTACCGTAAAGCTGACGATAAACATTAGCGTTGCGGACAATGGCTTCCACGTATTCGCGGGTTTCGGTAAAGGGAATGGATTCAACAAATTCCGGCACGTCGCGGTATTTCGGCTGGGCCAGCCAATCTTCCACGCGATCAGCCCCGGCGTTGTAGGCGGCGAGGGCATATTCGACAGAACCAAATTTATCAACCATGCTCTTAAAGTAGCGTGTGCCGATTTGTATATTTGTGCCGGGAGCAAAAAGTTGATTGGCGGAGAAGTGGGACAGTTTTTCTTCTTTGGCCACGGTCTTTCCGACGCGGGGAAGCAACTGCATTAGGCCGACCGCGTCTTTTTTCGAAACGGCATTCGGATTGAATTCGGATTCCTGCCGAATTAACGACGCGACGAGATAGGGATCCAGTCCGTTGTCGCCGGAGAATCTTTTCAAATCGTTCCAGTAGGCTTTGGGAAAAAGCGCCTCCCAGAAAGAGCGGGGAAGCGCGGGGATGTCCACGGAGAAATAATTAGGTTGAGCGCGTTTTAGAGTTTGAATCGCGAGATCATAACGTCCGGTATCGCGATACATGCGCGCGATTTCAGCGGGCAGCCAGTTGCCCGGTTCTTCTTGCGCGGCAGCTTTTAATTCCCGGACCGCGAAATCGAGCAATGCGCCGTTTTCCAGTAAATGCGCCTTTTGCACGCGGAGATTGTCGTCAGGTGGTGTACCCGCCGTCTGAGGCGCAGTATTCAAAGGCGGAACTCGATCAAGTAGAGTGATCTGCGCGGCTGGAGGTTGTGCCGGCATGGCGGCGAGCTGACGCCGGGCAAGTTCGCCATAGTAATAATTGCGAAAACGAGAAGAAACTTTCAGGTAATAAGCGCGGGCAGTCGCTACCTCGTGGTCTTCTTCGGCTAAACGTCCGCGCCAATAGAGCGCTGCTGGAATTTCGGCGGAGTCGGGATAGAGCGCGATTTGCTCTTCAAATCCTCTTTTCGCTTCTGCGTCGCGCGTCAGGCGCAGACTGAGCCATGCAACCTTCCAATGGGCATACGATGCACGGTCCGCAGAAGGAAAGCGCGATTGCAATTCACGATAAGAATCAATGGCGTGATCGTAATCTTTGCGCAGTAGGTAGATATTTCCCGAGCTCAAGAGGGATTGTTCAAACCACGAACTCGTTGGCGCAGTCTGGCGAAGCTGGTTGAGATAATTCAGAAAGCCGTCGTCGTCGTTCGCGGCGCGAGCAAGCTCGCCGAGCTCAAAGAGTTTCTGTCCCGATTGATCGGTGGTTGTGGTCGTCAGGGAATCGAGAACCTGACGGGCTTCGCGACTTTGGCCGGATTTGCGCAATGCATCAGCGAGAGAAAGTTCGGTTGATGCACGATTGGCGTCGCTTACATCCGCAAGGAGATCGCGATAAGCATTGGCTGCGTCGCTATAACGCTTGCCTTTGTAAAGCAAATCTGCCCGCGACTGTTTTTGTGCAAGCGTCGGCGGGAGCAGGGAAGTTGAACCTTGAATCTTGGTTAACTCAGCTTCGGCTTCCGGAGCCTCAGCGCTCAAGGGCATCGCAAAGTAGATATTGCGAAAGATCGTCGCCGCTTTTGTCGGTTGGCCCACGGCCTCGTAGGCTCGACCCAAGGCATATTCCAAGTCGCTTCGGATGGGTTGACGGTTGGCCTCCAGTAAGGGGAGCGCTTCAGAAGCTCGATTGTCAGACAGAAGCGCATTGGCGTTTAGCACGCAGGCATCGCGGACCAGAAGCGACGCAGGAAAAGATTTTTCGAATCCACCGACAGTTGCAACTGCCTCGGCGGCTTTTCCTGTTTCCAGGTAGGCCGTCGCCAGATAGTAAGCCACGTAGTCGCCAAGTTCACCCGCATGCAACTTCGCTCGATTCAGAGGCTCAACCGCGCCCGTATAGTCGTGGTCGAGAATGTGCGCATATCCGACCACGAGCCATGCTAGGGCGGCGGAGTCCGACGCGCTGTGCGCGTGTGCGTAAGCCTCGACGCCCGCGTAAGCGGCGGGAGAGCGGTCCTGAATTAACTGCTGGGCCATCGGCTTCAGACTTGCCGAGGACACAAAGGCTTGTCGCATTCGCTGCAACCGGACGGATGAGCGCTTCTTGGGTTTGCGCGCAGCGTGTGTCGTCGCCGTCCTGGGGTGCGTCGAGGTGGAAGATGTCGATGTCGAAGGCGATGAAGGTGTCGAATC
>JBEKTR010000144.1:0-9537 GCA_049515835.1 Terriglobales bacterium | reverse complement strand
CGGTAGAACGCCAGCTTCCCAAGCTGGATGTCACGGGTTCGATCCCCGTCTCCCGCTCCAAATCTTTAGGTTATTTCACGTCGCCGCAGTCAGCGCTCAACCACTTTCCGTGAAAGGTCCCGTCCGAGGTCATGGTGTGTCCTTGGTAGCTGACGACCACATGCATGGTTCCACTGGTTTCCTCGGAGCCATGCGCTTCCACGTGAAAGGTGGCTTCCACAGAGCCGCCTTGCGGGGGGCAGACTTCTTTGATGTCCATGGTGCTGGCGGACACTCTAAGCACTGTGGTCTTGCAATTCAGGGTTCCTCTGTCGTCGGGACGGAAGCCTTGGGCAAGTTTTTCCTTGGTCAGGCAAGACTTGTATGCAGGAGGTTGGCCATTGCCCGTTCCAGAACCCATCCCCGATTGAACTCGGGCGCGCTGGTCCGGCGTCATGCGGGCGAGGGCGTCGGCGGGAATTTTCGGCATGCCGCTCATCTGAGTAGTGATCGTATTTTCCCACAATCCTGTTTTTACATTTAAAGAAGATTGCGCGCTCGCAGCGACGGCAAAGGAACATGAAATGGCAAGAGCGCACAGCGAGATGTGTAACTTTGTCATGATCATGGGGATGATTGGCTCCGTTGAGATTAAGTTTCTGCAACCTGCCTAGTTTTCAGCCTGAAATACTATCACTCGTTGAGGTGATTGGATATTTCGTAAATGGATTCGCTTAATCGGTCGCGCTGCGTTTGCGGCGCTCAGCCAGCAGGATTTTCGCCGTCGTCACAGCTTGCCCGACATGCCGTTGAGTGTGATCCGCGACATGCACCAATAACCCGCCGAGCGAAGTTGGGAGTCGTTTCTCGCCAACGACGCGGGCTTCTTCCAAGCGATCGCCATCTTGACTGAGAATGCGTTCGCGGCTCCGATCAAATGCCGTGTTCAACTCCGCGAACACGTCGGCTCGCCGAGCGCCTGCGTCGATCTCGGTTTCGAGCGTTCCCATTTGCGCGGCGTTTAATTGGCGTCCTTCGGCATAGGTCAGCAAGCGATCGAGGCCGCGGGCAATGTGGCGCAGATGAAATGCGATCGGTGGCAGACCTGCGGGGCGAGCGTTTATCTCCTCGTCCGTAAGATCGCCGCACCAGCGTTCCAGGTCTTCGTGAGCCAGTTCCAGAGCGTGCAAAACCGCGCGTTGCACGGCAGGAATATCGGTCAAAGTATTGCGCAGCCAAGGTTCAGGACGAGTTGCGCTTTGAATTGGATCGCTCATCTTTGTCGGTTTGCCAACGTAGCGGCACTTACAGTGGGAGCAAGTGCTGTACCGTACTGACCACACTGGCCCATGCTCGCGAGCGTGGGTCAATCAGATCGTAGTGCCCCGCGGGTCCGATTTCCAAATAGTGAGCATCCTCGTGAAGTCGCTGTTTCGCCTGAACGTAATTGCGGCTGAAGCTTGGGGGTACCACGTCGTCCGCGGCTCCGTGAATCAGCCACTGTGTGGCTTTAATCGAGATCTGCATGGGATCGGCTTCGTGGTAATGCTCCGGCACTTCGTTTGACTTGCCTCCGAGAAATTCCACCACGGCGTCGTTGCTCAAATGTTGTTGATAGGCCTTTTGCAAATCCACCACGCCTGCCAACGAAACCGCACTCTTCACGGAACCTTCATGGGCCGACAGGCAAAGAGCTAACTGGCCGCCCGCCGAGTGCCCCATCACCAGAATTCGTGATGCGTCGAGCTTGTATTGCTTAGCCATTTGAGGAATAAAGCGATAGCTGCTGGCAATGTCCTCAAATGTGCCCGGCCAGCCCCCACCGGCATTTCCGACGCGTCGGTACTCGACATTCCACGCGGCATAGCCCTTGTCTGTGAGCGCGGCACATAAATGCCCGGCATGGGCCAAGCCATATTGCGCCCGCCAGAAACCGCCGTGGATATTCATGACCACAGGAAACGGGCCGCCGGTTTTCGGAAAGCGAAGTTCGCCGAATTGGTTCGGATCTTTGCCGTACGCCACACGGGCGTCAGCTGGCGGCGGAGGGATCGTCAGAATGTCGTCAGAGGGCATATTGGCGGACTTAAGCGAAAGAGTTAAACTTCCGCGAAACTAATTTTAGCCGCGCGGGTTATTGCTCCTTAAGTTTGAGGCGGGACTTATTGTCTTCCAGAAATTGGCGGAGTTGCGGGGCAGCGTCCATGAGGCGGTTCCACTGCTCGTAGTAAAGCGTGACTGGAAAACGTCCGAGGCCATAAACGCTGACGCCGCCCTTTTCGCCGACGCGAAATTCGAGGCTTCCAGTGCGGCGGGGTTGCTTTTCCAGCTCGGCGAGGCGAGCTTTGAGTTCTTCGTAGGTTGGTTCGGACATGGCTGCGTTACTCCTTAAATTAAAGCGATAGAAACATCATAATGGATTTGCACTGTGGTTCGTCGAGGGCACAATGGGGGCACAACCACAAATCTTCTTAGGGCACGCACCAAAACAGTAATTGTGAAATTACAGAGGTAACTTTCCGCTGGATGAGAAACTGGCACAAAATGCCTGTTGTGGAGGAACTGTTGCAATGAAGTTCAAATCCTTTTGGATGATCTTGTCGCTCGCGGTTTGTGTCGTACCGAGTCTTGCCGCCATCAATCAACCCGATCGCATACATGGTGCGATTCCTAGCTCTCCCACGGTTGCGTTGAAGAGCAACGTTCATCCGATGGCCCAGTCCCAATATGATGCAGGGCCAGTCGATCCCGGCATGAAGCTCGATCGCATCGTCATGTTTTTTCAGTCCACGCCCGCGCAACAGGCAGACTTGAAACAATTTCTAAAGGATTTGCAGAACCCATCGTCGTCGAGCTACCGCAAATGGCTGACGCCCGAACAATACGCCGCAAGATTTGGTGTGTCGCGGAACGACATCGCCAAAATTGAGAACTGGCTGACCTCGCAGGGATTTGCTATTGTCCAACCGGCACGCGGGCGCAACTGGATGGCGTTTTCCGGCACAGCCGGACTGGTGGAGCAGGCCTTCCAGACTCAGATCCACTATTACAATGTGAATGGGGTAAAGCACTTCGCCAACTCCACCAACCCTTCTATTCCGCAAGCTCTGGCCGGGATCGTCATGGGCTTTCACGGATTCGACGATTTTCGTCTCAAGCCGCTCAACATAAGAACGCGGCCGCAAAATGGCGTCGCCAATCCTTTTTATAGCTCAGGCGGATTCAACTACCTTGCGCCCGCGGACATCGCTACGATCTATGACGTCCAGGCGCTGTATAACGCAGGTTACACAGGCACAGGCCAGAAACTGGTTGTACTGGGCCAAACTGACATCAATACCGCTGATATTGCGGCTTTCCGCTCCGGCTTCGGCCTTTCGGCAAACCTGCCTACAAGTGTGCTCGTTCCCAATGACACGGATCCTGGGGAAACTGGCGACCTGCCGGAAGCTGATCTCGACCTGGAATGGTCGGGTGCGGTTGCTCAGGACGCGAGCATCACCTTTGTAATCGGCGGCGTTGCCGGCAACCAGGGTGGCGTGTTCGACGCGGCGGAATACGCGATCGATCACAATCTCGCGCCTGTCATCAGTTTGAGCTACGGCGGCTGCGAGGCCGCGAACGTGACTTTCATCCCTTTCTTCGAAACTGTGCTTCAGCAAGCCAGCGCCCAAGGCCAGACATTTCTTTCCTCTTCCGGCGACGACGGCGCTGCCGCGTGCGATGGCACGTATCCGAGCAACCCTGTAAGTGTCGCGACCTACGGTCCGTCGGTGAATTACCCAGCCAGTAGCCCGGAAGTCACGGGAGTCGGGGGCACCGAGTTTGATGAAGGCGGCGGCACGTACTGGGGCTCCAACGGAAGCGATCTTGGCTCGGCGCTTAAATATATCCCAGAGATGGGTTGGAATGATTCAGATGTCACCGGCACTGGCGGGGTCAACGGTCCTTATCTCGCTGCAACGGGGGGCGGAAAGAGTAGCTGCGGTATAGAATCCGCAGGCGTTTGCACTGGAGGTTTTCCCAAGCCTTCATGGCAAACTGGTACCGGCGTGCCCGCCGATGGTGTGCGCGACGTGCCCGATATTTCTCTGGCGGCTTCGGCGAATCATGATGGTTTCATAGTTTGTACTGGTGGAAGTTGCGCTAGCGGCATCGTCAACGCTGTAAATGGAGGTTCGATTTTCGGCGGGACTTCGGCATCAACCCCAGTCTTCGCGGGCATTATTGCTCTGACGAATCAATATGTCGCGGCAAACGGCGGCACGGTAGGATTGGGAAACATCAACCAGAAGCTTTACCAGTTTGCCTCTACCTCGCCGACGGCCTTTCATGACGTGACCACGGGCAACAACATCGTGCCCTGCCAGTCAGGATCCACGGGTTGTCCCGGCAGTGGTCAATTCGGTTTCTCCGCAGGCACTGGCTACGATCAGGTGACAGGGTTAGGTTCGGTCGATGCGAACGAACTGGCCCGTGCGTTTGCACCGCTGTTCACCACGACGACGCTTGCGCTCAACCCGCCCCCCTCGGGTGGAATTTATGTCGGAAGCAGCCAGATAGTGATGTTCACAGCTACGATTACTACGTCCACAGGCATCGGAACTCCTACTGGTACGGTCACCTTCATGGACGGCGCGACCAGCTTAGGCACGGGGACGTTGGCTAGCGGCACCGCGACTCTTTCGGGTGTCGTGCTTGCCGGAGGGACCCACAGCCTGACTGCAGTTTATGGCGGCGACTCGACCTTCCCCGGATCTACTTCTGCTCCGACTGCGGTTCTAGTCACACTGAACGATCCCAATACGACCGCAGCGACGGCTACGCCAAATAGCGGGGCTTATGGCAGTTCGGTGATGTTGTCGGCGATTGTCACGGCGACATCGAATCCCTCCGCGCCGACAGGAACCGTCACATTCTCCGTGGGCTCGACCACGCTCGGAACGGCAACTCTCGCGGCGACAGGTTCGACGACCGCCGCAGCCAGCTTGCAGACGACCTCTCTGCCCACTGGAAGCAATACGGTAACGGCCTCCTACAGTGGCGACCCCACCTACGGTTTCTCGAACGGCACAGCGGCAGCCACTGTCACCAAAGCTTCCACTTTGACAGGGCTCGTGCTGTCAGCGAGCACCGTGGATGCGGGCACGACCGTGACCTTCACAGCCACGGTGTTACAACCGGGACCAGGGGGAGCTTCGCCCTCGGGCAACGTTACTTTTATGAACGGATCAACCAACTTGGGAGCAGGCGCCTTAACCAACGGAACCGCCATGTTCTCCACCAGTAGTTTGGCGGCTGGCGCATATAGCGTGACGGCAAGCTATCCCGGAGATACGAACTATACAGCTTCGGTTTCATCTCCGAGTTCCTTAATCGTGCAAAGCTTCAGCCTCTCCTCGGGCGTGACGATTAACGTTGCCGCACCTGGACAGAGTGGCACGGGAACGCTTACTGCGACCCCGATACAAGGATTTAACGGAACCATCTCTTATTCCTGCTCGCTCGTGCTCTCCGGAGCAACCTGCGCGACGGCAGCCACCTCGACGGGCGTGACTGTGACGGTTACAACCACAGCAGCTTCATCGAACCTGGCTTTGCCGGGTAAAGCCAGTGGGATGTTCTATGCGATGGTATTGCCGGGCATGTTGGGGGTCATTCTGATCGGACGGCGCAAGCGGACGTTCAAAGGCATGCATATGATCGCATTGCTTATGATTCTGGGGCTCTCGACGTTGTGGATGGGAGCCTGCGGCGGAGGTCCCAGTGGCAGCAGCGGTGGTGGCGGAACAGGAACACCCACCGGCCCCACACAATTCACGGTGACCGGAACGTCGGGAACCATCAGAGTCACGCAAATTGTCACGGTGAACGTGCAATAACACGCAGAAAACCGGAAGCGCTCCGCGAACCTGTGGGGCGCTTTCTTATCGTTTTCTTGTCGTTTTTCGTCAACCCCTAGCTGCCACCTTTGGTACGTCGCGTTGCTTGTGGCTACCTCGGTGTTGTATAAGCCAAACATGCGTAAATGGATGCGCGAGCGCGTCATGCGCCGCCGTAAGCCTAAAGAAGAAGCGAAACCAGAGTCCACGCAAGCCCCTTTGCAGCCAGCCTATTTCGATGCCGCTCCCGCTGCCGATTCCGCGCCGACCGAGATTGACGGAAACCGGGCCGAGCCAAACGCGCCGAAGCCTCGTCGTTCGCAAGCGGAATCGTCCCGGGCCGAATCACGCCAGGCCGAATCGGCCCCGACCGAACTTACCCCAGTCGAATCACATTCTGAGGGCGATGATGTTTCATCCGCTGCAACGCCGTCATCAAGGCCCCGTCCCGCCCGCAATGATGGATCTTCGCGCCGCCGAGGTCGTGGCGGCCGCGGTCGAGGGCGTTCGGGATCACGCCCCGGTACGCCGCGCGAACCAACGCCCGCTACGATTGTTCCAGCGGCGGATGCGGGGGCTGTTGCTTCGACCATTGCTGCACCGACATCTCCGAAGGGCACGGTTGTCCTCGCGATTGGGTTGCCGGGTTCAGGCAAGAGTTCATGGTTCAAGCGCAACAACGTTACCCCGCTTTCAAGCGATATGCTCCGGGCGCTGCTCTTCGATGATCCCGTGGAGCAACGCTTTCAGGATCTCGTTTTCTCCAATCTGCGTTCCATGTTGAAAGCGAGGCTGATCGCCAAGCGTCCTACCAGCTACGTGGATACGACGAACCTCACTCCGCAGGAGCGCCAAAATTGGATCAAGCTGGCTCGCGATTACGGTTATGAAGTGCAGGCAGTTTATTTTGACGTGCCCCTGGAAATCTGCCTGGAGCGCAATGCGAAGCGGCAGAGAGTGGTTCCCGAGGACGTCATGCGCCGCATGGCCGCTAAGCTCAAGGCTCCGGAGTTCGGCGAGGGTTTTTCAAAGATTACGGTCGTACGCGTGAAGCAAAAAGACTCGTAGCTGTGGGAGCATGAGGAACACAGTCATGCGGGGCAAAGTTGCAGTGATTACAGGTGCTACCTCAGGCATCGGTCAGGTCGCGGCTGAAAAGCTTGCAGATATGGGCGTGCGCATCGTGCAGGTGGCGCGTGACCGTCAGCGGGGGGATGCAGCCCTGAAACGCCTCCGCGAAATCGCTCCTGCACTCTCTCACTCCGTCCATTATGCAGATCTTTCCCGGATAGGCGAAACCAGGCGGGTCGCCGCAGAGATCTCGGCAAACGAACCGAGGATTGACGTACTCATCAACAATGCCGGAGCCATGTTCGGCAAACGGGAAGTCACGGAAGACGGACTGGAACGAACTTTTGCCCTGAACCACATGGCCTACTTTTTGCTGACTCACGGCCTGCGGGACCGCCTTCTTGCCGCAGCTCCGTCTCGCATCGTGAACACGGCTTCAGACGCTTACCAGGCGGGAACGCTCCGCTTCGATGATTTGCAATCGGAGAAAGCATACGGCGGAAGCAATATTCTGGAGTTCTTGCGTTTTGGCGGTGCAGGCTTCAAGGTTTACGGTCTTTCCAAGCTTTGCAACATTCTTTTTACGCGTGAAGCGGCGCGGCGGCTTAATGGGACTGACGTGACCGCGAACAGTTTGCATCCTGGTTTCGTCGCTACTCGCTTCGGCGATCAAAGTGGCGGCTTGATTTCTTTCGGGATTCGCATCGGTAAGCGTTTTGCATTGTCTCCGCAGGAGGGGGCGGAGACGCTCGTCTATTTGGCTTCCTCACCTGAGGTGAATGGCGTTACAGGCGAGTACTTCCACAAATGCCGTCCTGGAAAATTGAATCGGCAAGCGCAGGATGACGCGGCAGCGTTAAGGTTGTGGCAGGAAACGGCAAAGCTGGCAGGTCTTCCCGACGAAATAGCTGCTTAGTCTTTCAAATACGAAAGCAATTCTTTAAACGCCGGCGCGCCCGAGCTTCGCATCAACTCGTACATCATCATCTCGGTGGAAGAAATTACCGCGCCTGCTGCCTTCATGCGGTCGAGTCCGATTTTCCAGTTCCATTCTGCCCGTGAACTGACCGCGTCCGAAGCCACATGTACCAAATATCCGTCTCGCAATGCGGAAAGCGCCGTTTGCATCACGCAAATATGAGACTCCATGCCGCACAGAAGCATGGTATTGCGCTGCCCCGGCAGCCGCTTCAGGCTGGTGCAAAAGGCCTCACTTCCGAAGCACGAAAAAATCTGCTTGTCGAACGGCTGCACGTCCGGCAGCAGGGACGCAATCTCCGCTACCGTCGGGCCCAAGGCTTTCGAATATTGCGTCGTGAGAATTGTGGGTACCTTGAGCAGATTCGCCGTTCGAACTAGCAATTGACAGTTCTTCAGCAGACGCGCCTTCTCAAAAATCGGCGGCAGCAATTTTTCCTGGATATCAATGACGATCAGAGCGCAGTTTTCGGCTAGAAGAGGCTGTTGCGCTATTTCCGTCAGATCGTGGGGCAGTTGGGTAATATGGCCGAGTGCGGAATCCATTGCCTGAGTTTATCAGCCGATAGCGTAAGGTTGACCATGATGCGGCTCAGCCCATAGAATCAAGAAGTTGGTTCCAACCTGAGTGTTGCCCCCTCGTTCAATGGTAGGACAGCAGATTCTGGATCTGCCTATCGGGGTTCGAATCCCTGGGGGGCAACCAACACTTCCTCTACTCGATTTCGATATCTCCCGAACCCGTTCGGATCACCATTGGAACGCCGCCGCCGCGCACTTTTCCGCGAAGCTCTTTTCGGCCCATTGTGCCTTGCACCGTCACCGGCGCATTCACCGTGATCGAGCCGGAACTCGTGTGGGCATCGAGATCGAATCCTGCATCCGCAACGAGTTTGAGTTGGACTTCGCCCGAGCCTGTATGCAGGTTCCACGAGCCGGTCGGCTCGCCCTCTACGTTGATATCTCCGCTACCGGCTTCTGCGCTGACCGTTCCTTTGACGCCCCGCAACTTCATTTCGCCGGAGCCGGTGTTCACGCGCACCGAACCCGGAGCGGTCTGCGTGAACTCGATATCGCCGCTCCCGGAGTGGGCTTCCAATCCTCCTGCTACGTCTGTGGCATGGATGCCACCGCTTCCGGTTTTCGCGCGCAAATCGCCTTTCACCTGAGTGATGTCCATATCGCCGGAGCCGGTTTCAGCCTGCACTCCATTGCCGATTTTAGATATTCGCACATTGCCCGAACCGGATTCCGTTTCAATCGGTCCACTTAATCCCGTGATTTCCTGATCGCCCGAGCCCGTGTGGGCGTGCAAACGAGTGTCCGGGGGAACCATAACTTCGTAGGAGATGGAAATGTTGTGTCCGAGTTCGTTGTCCAAATGGCCGATGTGGATGGTGTTTCCGGTCTGCTGAATCGGCGGGTTGGCTTCAATCTGCCGGATGCGATCTTCTTCGTTTCCGCTGAACCAGTTGTTCACTTTAATGCGCGCGGTAATCTGGACTTGGCCTGAAGATCCGCTGCTGATGCGAATATTTCCCGAACCCGTGGTGAGATCGAGATCCACCGGTCCAGTCACGGTCAGGGTTCGTTGAAAACCGCCCTCGGCGGATGCATGGGCCACAGG
>JBEKTR010000143.1:0-9550 GCA_049515835.1 Terriglobales bacterium | reverse complement strand
GACCAACGTGTCCTGCGTGTCGCGCGCGGGATGGTTTGGCGGGAAGTTCAGCGCTTCGAAGTTGTAGTAATCGGTCTCAATTTCCGGACCTTCTTCGACCGAGTATCCGAGATTGCGGAACACACCGACGATTTCATTCATCGTCTTGATGACGGGATGCTCCGCACCGAGCTTGCGCCGGTTGCCGGGGAGGGTGATGTCAATTTCTGGCGCGAGACTCGCGCCAGATTTCAGGTTTTCAGCTTTCGCAATAGCATCTTCGACGAAAACCTTGATTTCGTTGACTCGCTGGCCAACTTCGCGCTTGGCGTCTTTCGGCGCCGCTTTGAGCCAAAGGTCGTTGATTTGCGTAAGAACGCCGTTCTTACGCGCCATCCAGCGATCTCGAAGCGATTTTCTGTCCGCTTCCGTTTTTGCGGGCGTTGCTTCTTCGTTCAGCGCGGCCCGCAACGCGGCAACGGCCTTATCCAGCGCCTCCGCCGACCAATCCGTCAATTTGGGAACGGAATATGCCACGCTGTTCCTTGGAAATCGTCAAGCTCGAAAAACAGTATAAGTATGGTCATTCCGAACGGGCTTTAGCCCTGAGGAATCTGCTGTTCACTGTATCAATAAACTGTCATCCCGAGCGAAGAAGGAGCTTCACTGGCGAAGCTCCTTCACAGTCGAGAGACCTGCTGTTTGGCACCGATGCTAAAGAAAAAGCAGATTCCTCGCACGCTTTCGCCGCTTTGCGGCTACAAACGGCTCGGAATGACAATGACTTTGAAAGTTAATTTGCTAACGGCTCAAAACTACGCCAACGCGCCCTTCGCCTGCTCGGCCAGCGTTTTAAACGCAGCCGCATCATTCACTGCGAGATCGGCAAGGATCTTACGATCCAGTTCCACTCCTGCGACTTTCAGTCCGTGAATGAATTTGTTGTAGCTCAGGCCATTCAGCTTTGCCGCTGCCCCAATGCGCACAATCCAGATGGAGCGGAACTGGCGCTTACGCTGTTTGCGGCCGGAGTAGGCAAACTTCAGTCCGCGGTCAACGGCTTCTTTCGCAGCGCGGTAAAGTTTTGATTTTGTGAGGAAATAACCGCTGGCGCGGTCAAGTATCTTCTTTCTTTTCTGGCGGCGTTTAGTGCCACGTTTTACGCGAGGCATTCAATTCTCCTTTTAACGACTGATTTATGGCGGCTGGAGGTAGGAACTTCTTGAACCTCTTCACTCGCCTGGTTCGTGTGGCGCGGACATTCCTGTCCGCGGCTTTTACTTTTCGCAGCCTTTAAATCCAGCCGCTCACACGAAATCTTGCTCAAACAAACTCTAGTACGGAATCATCCGCTTAACTTTTGGCGTATCGGCGTCGCTCACCAGGACGGATTGGCCGAGCTTCGATTTCCGCTTCTTGTTCTTGGAAGTCAGAATATGGCGCAGATGCGAATGGCGCCGCTTCACTTTTCCGGTTGCAGTCTTCTTGAAGCGCTTGGCAGCGCCCTTGTGGGTTTTAAGTTTTGGCATGGATCCTCTCGAACGTAATCAAATCTGAAACTACGCGGGTGATTTAGGCCTGCTTGGCCTGCATTTGCCCTTGCGGAGCCGCCGCAGCAGCTTGTTTCGGTTCTTCCTTCTTTTTTACTTCCTTCTTGGCTGCCGCTGCAGCTTCCTTCTTTGCCGTCGCCGCGTCTTTCTTAGGCGCCAATATCGCGTGCAGCGTATTGCCCTCTTGCCGGGGACGAAACTCCACAATGCTCTTGTCTGCCACGTCCTTCAGCAAGCGCTCGAGAATCTGGCGGCCCAACATGGTCCGCGTCATTTCGCGGCCACGGAAGAAAATCGTCGCCTTGACTTTGTCGCCTTCTTCCAAAAATCGCAGAACGTGGTTCTTTTTGGTTTCGTAGTCGTGGTCATCCACGTTGATACGAAACTTCACTTCCTTGACCGTAATCTTCGTCTGGTGCTTCTTCGCCTCGCGCTCTTTCTTCTCCTGCTGATACAGATATTTGCCGTAATCCATAATTCGGCAAACCGGAGGCTGCGCGGTGGGCGAGATTTCAACTAAATCCAGATTCCGTTCCCGGGCCAGCTTCAGTGCCTCGAAAGGCTGCATAATACCAAGCTGGTTGCCATCGTCATCCAATACCCGGATCTCCCGGGCGCGAATCCGATCATTTGTGCGAATAAAACGCTTATCGATACTGTCCTCCATCAAGCCCAAGCTAGACAGGGCCATTAAAAGTATAGCATGGGGTTCGCAGCCGGAATTTCTACCCGGCAGCAACGCCAAGGCTGCGGCGGCACGCGGTAGCGGGCACTTTCAATGGGAAAAAGACGATTCCTGACCAAGTATCGAGCGGGACTTCGTGAGCGTCGCGGTTGATGGCGTGGTCTTACGCTTTGTGTTCTGCGCAGCGGACCCGGGGACGGCTAACGGCAGCGGGCTGTCCGCAGATTTCGCAGCCGGCATTCGCCGAATACTGCGACGCATCGCCGGGATTCAAAGCAATATGCTCGCGTCGAACGTCGTTCGCAGTAAAAAGCGAAACAAACGGCGCACGTAAGACGGCTTTTTCAACCTCGGGACGGCCTCGGGCTTCTTCACGCTCGACCAGACACATCACGCCCACGACTTCAAAGCCGAATTCACGCGCGGCTTCGATCGCCTGAATCGTGGACGATCCCGTGGTGCAAACATCGTCCACAATCACCACGCGTGCGCCTTTTTCGCGGAAGCCTTCAATTCTTTGTCCAGTACCATGTTGCTTTTCCCCTTTGCGGACGAGAAAGCCATTGATTTCACCACTGATGACCGAAACCGCAACAACAATTGGGTCGGCTCCCATGGTCAAACCACCGATGGCGGCAGGCTTCCAGTTTCGATCAATAATTTCTTCCAGAAACACCTGCCCGGTGAGTTGTGCGCCGCGCGCGTCCAGCGTGGTCAGGCGGCAATCAATGTAATAGTCGCTCGTGCCCCCGGAAGAAAGTTTGAATTCGCCGAGGCGGAAAGACTTTGCAGCCAGCAACCGGAGCAGCTCTTTTTTGGCGTCAGAAGATGTCGTCATCGGATCGGAAGGCACGGCTTCAGGGTGCTTAGAAAGGGGTTTGGGAAGGGCATGGCTTCAGCCATGCCGATCAGATTCGAGTTGAATTCTCGCCCGTTAGTGCTCGAAAAATTCATATCAAAATCGATTTTCAATTTCGATTTTCAAATTTGAAGATAACACGCGTTGAACCATCCATCTCGATTCTTGGAGAATTCTCATGAAGCGACTACTGGTTCAATCTCTCCAAATGCCGGAAGCCACCCGTCGCGATTAGCGTAAATACGGTCAGCGTTCCGTTATAAGCCACGTGCACCAGAAAACTCGATGCCACCGAGCGCGACGCGGCCCGCACTACCGTCAACACCACTCCTACCAGAAAAATAATCAGAATCGGTCCCCAGGCAAAGCCCAGCTGCGTGGCATGAAGCAGTCCAAACAGCAGTGCAGTAATGAGGACCGCAAACGTAATTCCTGTCCGGCGCGCGATCACAGGATAAAGAAATCCCCGAAAGAATAATTCTTCCATCAGTGGCCCAAAGCTCACCGCAAAAATTGATGTCAGCCAGGCATCCAGCGGATGCTTGAAAAATTGATCAAATGGAACTTCTTTTGGTATCGGTAAAAAATGTGCAATGCCTTGCAGGCTGAACAGCAAAAGCACTCCCAAAGCAATCAGCCCAAACGAACTCCGCGGCCAGCGCCATTCGATGGCCTCTCCAAACTGCGTATGGTACTTGCCTTCAATCAGCATCACCATCAGGAAGAAAACGATGATGTACGCCAGAAATTCCGCCGCCAGCGCAACAATGGGCTCTTGCGCGAGTTGCGTCCAGCTTTCGTTGCGATAGAAATAATGTTTCGCCACGCCCCCGACCAGAAAAAACAAAAGAAACGGGCTGAGAAACATCATCAGCGCGATTTGCACGACATCCCAGCCATTCCAAAGAGGAAACGTGGGTAAGGGAATGACCGGTGCCGGCATCTCCGGCGGCATCGGCGCAACTGGGGGCCACGAATTTTCAGAAGAAGACATGAAAATTTATTCAACCGTCATTCCGCAAGAAAAGCATCTCTAAGACTTGTCATCCCGAGCGAAGGCAGCGATTCGCTCGCGAATCGATGACACAGTCGAGGGACCTGCTGTTTCTCAAGATCCCGCGCGCAGCCTGTTTTAGTGTCGCCTGGCTCAACTGTCCGCTTCATGGGCCCGCTCATGCGCTGACTTTCCCGCTATGCGTAAAATACCCTGCCAGCGCCTGCCCGGTGTACGACTTCTTGTTCTTTGCCACTTGCTCCGGCGTCCCTTGCGCTACGAGTTTTCCGCCATCTTCTCCGCCTTCAGGGCCGAGGTCAATAATCCAGTCCGCATTGCGGATTACATCCAGATTATGCTCAATGATGACGATTGTGTTGCCGAGATCGGTCAACCGGTGCAGCACGTCCAGCAATTTACGGACGTCGTCGAAGTGCAATCCAGTGGTTGGCTCATCAAGCAGATATAAAGTCTTGCCCGTCTGCCGTTTGCTCAGTTCGCGCGCCAGCTTAATGCGCTGGGCTTCGCCGCCAGATAAAGTCACCGCCGACTGCCCCAGATGCACATATCCGAGACCGACATCCACCAGCGTTTGCAGCTTTTGCTTCACCTGTGGAATATTTTCAAGAATCGGTACCGCATCACTGATCGGTGTTTCGAGCAGATCGGCGATGGAATATCCCTTATATTTCACGGTCAGGGTTTCGTGATTGTAGCGTCGCCCGCCGCAGACTTCGCACACTACGTAAACATCGGGCAGAAAATTCATTTCAATACGTCGTTGCCCCTCGCCTTGGCAAGCTTCGCATCGCCCGCCAGAGACGTTAAAAGAAAACCGTCCCGGCTTGTAGCCGCGTTCTCGCGACTCCGGCAGCATGGCATAGAGATCGCGAATCTGCGAGAAAACTCCGGTATAGGTCGCGGGATTCGATCGTGGCGTACGGCCAATGGGCGATTGATCTATGCGGATAACTTTATCTATCGCTTCGGCTCCCGAAATTGTTTTGTGCTCGCCGGCTTCTTCCCGCGAACGGTAGAGCTTCTTCGCCAGCGCGCGGTAAAGAATGTCATTGACTAAAGTGGATTTGCCCGAGCCGGAGACTCCGGTCACCACCGTCATCACGCCCAGCGGGAACGTGATGTCGAGATTCTTCAGGTTGTTTTCTTTCGCGCCGAGAATTGTGATGCCATCACCGTTCGCGGAACGGCGTTGGTCGCGCATTTCAATCCTGGAACGCCCGGAGATATACGCCCCGGTCAAAGACTCGGGCGCTTTCTCGATTTGCGTCGGCGTCCCTTGCGCCACCAATCCTCCGCCGTTGCGACCTGCGCCGGGGCCCAGATCAATCACATAATCGGCGCGGCGAATGGTCTCTTCATCATGCTCAACCACAAGAACTGTGTTGCCGAGGTCACGAAGTTCTTCGAGGGCTTGGAGCAGTCGGTCGTTGTCGCGATGGTGCAGCCCGATGGAAGGCTCGTCGAGCACATACAAAACCCCGCGTAACTTCGATCCAATTTGCGTGGCCAGGCGAATGCGCTGTCCTTCGCCGCCGGAAAGCGTTGCCGCAGAACGTCCCAGCGAGATGTAGCCCAACCCCACTCGATCCAGAAATTGCAATCTTTCGACGATTTCGTGCACCACTCGTCCGGCAATCGTCGCTTCCCGTCCGGCAAGCTTAATTTTTTGCGAAGCTTCGAGTGATCGCGTGACCGACATGGCCGTGAAGTCCGCAATAGAGAGTCCGTTGACTTTGACCGCGAGACTTTCAGCCCGCAGACGTCTGCCATCGCATGCAGGGCATTCCGTCGCCGACATGAAATCCATCAAGTATTCGCGATAGCCATCGGAACTCGAATCTTCAAGATTGCGCTTCAGATAGGCAAGAATTCCGCGGAATCCGGTTTTGCTTTTCGTCTTACCCTCAGAAGGCTCTCCATAGAGAAGCAGATTCTGCGATTTCTCGGGCAGCTTCTCGAACGGCGTGCTGAGATCAATCCCGTGCGCGGCCGAGACAATCTGCAACTGATGAATTAAATTCTGCGAAGCCGATCCCGGCCCTAACCCGCCGTCGAGCAGCGGCTTCGACCAATCGTTGATGATTTTCGCCGGATCGAAATCGTACTTGCTGCCCAGTCCGTGGCACTCCGGGCACGCGCCGTAAGAGCTATTGAACGAAAACGACCGCGGCTCCAGTTGCGGTACGCTGACGCCGCAATCCGGGCAGGCCAGTTTTTCGGAATAAAGCTGTTCGTGACCATCTACCACCGCGACAACGACCAATCCCCCCGCTAACTTCATCGCCAGCGCCACAGAAAGCTCCAGCCGGTGCTCGATGCCCGGCTTGACCAACAAACGATCCACCACAACTTCAATCGTATGGTTTTTGCGTTTGTCGAGATTGATCTCGTCTTCCAGATTGACCAATTCGCCGTCCACTCGAGCGCGGGTAAAGCCCTGCTCGAGCAGCTTTTCCATCTCTTTCTTGAACTCGCCTTTGCGCCCTCGAACAATGGGCGCGAGAACCATCACGCGATCTTCCGGCGTCAAAGCCATCACCCGCTGGACGATCTGGTCGGCAGTTTGCCGGCTGATGGCCCGTCCACACTTCGGGCAGTGCGGAACGCCGACCGACGAAAACAGCAATCGCAGATAATCATAAATCTCCGTGATCGTCCCGACCGTCGAGCGCGGACTGCGGCTGGTTGTCTTCTGTTCGATTGATATAGCAGGACTTAGCCCGTCAATTGCGTCCACGTCCGGTCGTTCCATCTGGTCGAGAAACTGCCGCGCGTAAGCCGAAAGAGTTTCTACATACCGCCGCTGCCCTTCGGCATAGATCGTATCGAAGGCCAAAGAAGACTTGCCCGAGCCGCTCAACCCGGTAATTACCGTGAGCGTGTTGCGAGGAATTTCCACGTCAATGTTCTTGAGATTGTGCTGACGCGCCCCGCGCACCGAAATGTTGCGAATGGCCATTTGGAATCAGGTCTATTGCACTTCCGTAATTAGACGGGTGCACAGAAATGTTTGAAAGTGGGAGAACGCAGCTGTACTTACGTATCTTAGTGGTCAACAGTCGCCGCGGTCAATTACAGCTAGATTAGACGCGGGTATGGGCAAGCTAGATTCGCAGCAAAGACTCGAGGCAACTCAGATTCGGGACGTGCACCTAAATGGCTGCGGTTTTTTAGGGATGAAGCTCGATGAAAGGTCATTGAAGTGAGCAGCTTACTGATCGCCGCAATTATCTCCGCCACTGGAATTCTGTCAGTAGTTCTTGGAATTTTCACCGCCCACTTGGCCATCACCGCCATACTCCACGCATTCGGTCGGCACGGTCAGCGGCGACGTCCCGCCATTGCCTTGGTGCCCAGCCAGACCCACGCCAGCGGCGACTAAGCGTCAATCTACGCCCAATGAGTTGGCCCGCCAACCTTGCCCTAAACACCGTCCTCCGCGTATGATTTTGCGTTCATGCCTCCACGCACCCCACCCCGTACGCCTGCGCCTCAGTCGCCTACGAGTTCAATGCAGGCGAGTTCAATAAAAGAAAAGTCGCAACTGATGTCCGGCTCAGAAATTGAGCGGACCGTCGTCCGGCTGGCCCACGAAATCGTTGAAAAGAATAACGGTGCGGAGAATCTGGGCATTGTCGGCATCCGGCGGCGCGGCGTGCCTTTGGCGCATCGGTTGGCGGAATTGATCGGGCGCATCGAAAAGACCCCCGTACCCGTCGGAACTCTCGATATCACGTTATATCGAGACGACTTATCCACGGTTGGCCCCAAGCCGGTGGTGCAAAAGGGTGCCATCGGATTTCCCGTCGTCGACAAAAACATCATCCTCGTGGACGATGTGCTCTACACCGGCCGCACGGTGCGCGCCGCGCTCGACGCTCTTTTTGATCAAGGCCGTCCCAGCCGCGTGCAACTCTGTGTTTTAATTGACCGCGGCCATCGTGAGCTTCCCATCGAAGCAGCGTTTATAGGACGAAAAGTGCAGACCACGGATGACGAAATCATCGAAGTGAAGTTAAGCGAAGTCGATGAGGCTGAAAAAGTGCTTCTCGTGGAGAAAGACTCATAAGTCTATTTTTATCCAGCACTTAATTTTATCCGGAACTTATAAATCAGGAACAAAACACCCAGTCATGGGCCAGACACGGAAAAGATGAAACCTGCGCGCGGATCACTTCTCGGCATCGAGCACCTTTCCCCGGCAGAGATCTCTTCTTATCTGCAATTGGCGCGAAAGATGAACCCGCAGAAGCCGAAGCCCTTGCTCAAGGGCAAGCGGGTTTTTCTGCTTTTCTACGAAGCATCCACGCGCACCCGCAGTTCCTTTGAAGTCGCGGCGAAATCCATGGGCGCGATGACGACGCTGGTGCTTTCCAGCGGGTCGTCCATTGAAAAGGGTGAATCGTTACTCGATACGGGCTACACTTTGCGAGCCGTAGGCGCGGATGTCATCGTCATCCGCCATCCCGAAGCCGGCGCGCCGCTGCTAATGGCTCAGCACCTCGACATCCCCGTCATCAATGCCGGCGATGGCATGCACGAGCATCCCACGCAAGCTTTGCTCGATGCATATACGATTCTGAAGCACAAGAAAACGATCAAGGGCTTAAGAATCGCCATTGTCGGCGATATCTACCACAGCCGCGTGGCGCGGTCCGCGGTGTATCTGTTGACCAAGTTTGGTGCGCACATCACTTTATGCGGCCCGCCGGAGTTTCTGCCGGACCTGGCGACGACGCTCGCGCCCGGTTTGCAGATCAAGCGCTCGGTCGAAGAAGCCGTGCATGGCGTGGACGTCATCTATGTTTTGCGAGTTCAAAAAGAACGCCTGGGCGGGCAAGCCCTCAGCGTGAATGACTACATCGCGCGTTACCAGATGAACGCTGCGCGGGTGAAATTGGCGAAAAAGGATGCCATTGTCATGCATCCGGGCCCGGTCATTCGCGGCATGGAATTTACCTGGGACGTGGCCGATTGCCCGCAATCGGTGATTGTGGAGGAAGTCCGCAACGGTGTGCCCGTGCGCATGGGCATCCTGGCGAAGGCATTGGGAAAGGCAAAATGAAAATGCAATTCACCACGGAGACACAGAGACACGGAGACATAGAGAAAACCAACAATTCTCTTGATTTTTCGTCTTTAAAGATTTTCTCTGTGTCTCCGTGCCTCTGTGGTGAGGATTTGAAAGAAAATTAGTGAGCCAAGGCAAACCAAATCGAAGCATGCTGATTAAAGGCGGCCATGTCATTGACCCTGCCGCGGGAATCGACGCACCCATGGACGTTCTTTTGCGCGATGGCCACGTAGCCGAAATTGCCAAGCCCAATGGCATCAAGAGCTCAGTAGATGAAAGATTTGACGCCCGCGGGCTCATTGTCGCCCCCGGATTCATTGATATTCACGTCCACCTTCGTGAGCCGGGGCAGGCTTACAAAGAAACCATCGCCACCGGAACCGCTGCG
>JBEKTR010000142.1:0-9572 GCA_049515835.1 Terriglobales bacterium | reverse complement strand
TGTGGCTATCATCACTGCTCTACATTACGGCAAAGGCCTTTTCGCCATGTCGCTGATCATGGCGGTTTCAGAACTTGGACTCGTAATTTGCTGCTACTTTGCCGCGAAGAAAGTTTTACCGGAAGTGCAGGTGCGATTGAAGTATGTCACGCGCGGCGTCGCCGGAGAGTTGGTGCGCTTTGCGGGCAGCTACCAGTTGGTGAATATTCTTGAAGTTCTCTATGTCTCGATTGTTCCGGTGGCGATTTTACGCGCGTTCGGAGCACAGTCTGCCGGCGTGTATGCCATCACCACGCGCCTGGTTCAATCCGCGATGATGCTTTGGGAATCTTTCTTGTTGCCGATTCTTTCGGGTGGCGCGATGGTTTACGCCTCAGGATCTGCCGAGCAGATGCGACGGCTGATTGTCAAAGCGTTCAAAATCACCATGGGGTTGTGCCTATTTCCTCTTGCGTTTATTGCCGTATTTGGAACGACGATGGTTCTGGCATGGACTGGCCAGGCCGATTCGTCGTTCCGTCTTGGACTCTGGATTGTCTGCCTTGCGGGATTCTTTCAGGGATTTTCTGTGCTGGGATTGGTTCTGTACCGTGTTTCCGGCAAAGCCTTGCTCGATAACATCCGGCAGGGAATTCGCATTGTGATTTTGTTCTCCATCGCGATATTTGCGCGCAAATTGGGTTTCTATGGCGTTCTGTGGGGATTGGCGGCTGCAGAATTGGCCGGCATGGTTTTCATGTTATTTGCCATCACGAAGACTTTCCGTTCCTTCCATCCGCGGGCGTTATTGTCAGATGCGGTGAAACTCACCGTAGCAACCGCCGCGGTATTGTTCGCCGGAGCGCTGGCCGCGGCGGTGCCTCTGCCGGGAATCTCCAATGCGCGACTACTGGCCGGATTGCAACTCGGAAAAGTCTGTTTGGGATGTCTCTTAGCCGCATGGCCAGCGCTTGCTCTGACAAAATCCATCACCGATGCCGAGAGCAAAACTCTGTTCGGCATTTTTCTGCCGCACCGTCTGCGCTCGCAGGAAGGCGTGGGATAGGCGGATCCATGACTGTCACTGAAAACATTGGGCGCATTGATGACGATCCATTGGAGATGGCGTCGCGTTTTGTCACGCTCTTGAACTCCATGTGGATGCGTACGTATTCATTTGCCGGATTCGGCGAAGGCGTGTCAGTCCATCACACTTGTGAGATCGAGCGCGGGAATGCGGCACAAATCAGCATCGGGAAGAACGTATATTTTGCTCCGAAAGTATGGCTGGATGTCAAGGACGGCGGTTTCTCCGCAGGCTCGAAGATCGTCATCGGCGATGGATGTGCTATTGGACGGCGATCCACGATCTCTGCCAAACATAAGATTGTGCTTGAATCCGATGTGCTGTTAGCTCCCTCGGTTCTGTTGACGGATCATGCCCAAAATCCAAACAACTTCAATGACTCGGACGCCAACCCTGGCCAAGTCGTCATCGAGCGAAATTGTTGGCTCGGCTATGGCGTAGTGGTCGCTTGCGAAAGCGGCGAAATACGGATTGGACGAAACAGCATTGTTGGAGCAAATGCCGTCGTAACCCGAAGTTTCCCCCCGTTCAGCATTGTGGCTGGTAATCCGGCCAAACTCATTAAGACCTATGACCCTGAGATGGGCGCTTGGGTGAAGGTGAAGAAGGCATAACGAGGGAATTTCAAACAAATGACAGAAGCAGCAGTGATCGAAAACGAGACCAAGGAAAATTTGACAATCGCAAGCGGCTCATGCTCGTGCCCACTTTGTGGAAGCAGGCAAGTCGGCAAGTTGCTGGAAGCGCCGGATCGCTTTCACCTGCGTACGGCGCGCTATCACCTGGTGCGCTGCTCTTCATGCACCGGTGTTTGGCTCATGGATCCTCCCAAGCTGGAAGAAATGGGACCTCACTACGACGAGGAATATCACAACGCGATCGTCGCGGCCGGCGAAGGTTCGGCGGTGGCACGCTGGCGCGATCAGCGCGATTTGATTGCGCATTATAAGAATGGCGGCAACTTGCTCGACTTGGGTTGCAGTTCTGGCGGATTTCTCAGCACTATGCGCGGCGACGACTGGAAGCTCTATGGCATTGAGATGGAAGCCGCAACGGCCGAAAAAGCGCGAGCGGCTACCGGAGCAGATGTTTTTGTTGGCGACGTGCTGGATGCACCGTTTGTCTCGAACAGTTTTGATGTCATCACCTGCTTCGACGTGCTGGAGCATGTATACAGCCCGCAGCAATTCCTTACGAAAGTAAAAGACTGGCTCAAGCCTGGCGGTATTTATCACGTAATGCTGCCAAATATCGACTCGTGGGAAGCAAAGTTGTTCGGTACTTATTGGTTTGGTCTTGAGTTGCCGCGGCACTTGTTCCATTTTTCGCCGCACTCATTGCGGCGTGTCATGAGTGATCTGAATTTTGAAGAAGTTCATCTGGCCACTCCGCGAGTTTCGTATCTGGAGCGCAGTCTTGATTACGTCGCGGGAAATGTAGCAGGGAAGTTTGGGTTGGACCAGAGACCGCAATCGCAGCCAAAACCGCGAGGATTTCTTTGGAAGGCTGCACGCAAGTGTGTCCGGACGGCAGTTTTCGCTCCGGTCGCACAAATTGGTTCCTGGAGTGGCAGAGGACCGAGCATCGAGGCCGTTTTCCGAAAAAAGTGAATTTCACATAACATGACTGACTCATCTAATACTTTGCGGCCCGATCCTCGGTCGTGGACGACTCGCATCGCCAATCGCTTGCACATCGCATGGCTGCGTAGAACATATCCGTTTGCTGCGATGGGCGATAAAGTTCGGATTCATCACACTTGCGATATCAAGCGGCCCTTAGCGCCTTTTATTCACTTCGGTAATTCCATCATCTTGGATCGGGAAGTCTGGCTGAATGTTCCTGAAATCCCGAGCGGAGATGGTCCTGCAATCGTATTCGAAGACGGCTGCGCGGTGGGGCGGCGCTGTGTCATTTCCGCGAAGAACCAGATTCATTTCGAACGTAACGTCATTTTTGCGCCGGGCGTTTTGGTCATGGACCACAATCATGCATTCAACGACATCAATACGCCAATCGTTGCGCAGGGCACCACCGAAGGCGGCACCATCCGAGTGGAGGCGGGGACGTGGCTTGGATACGGCGCTGCCATCGTCTGCGGCAAGGGCGAACTCGTGATCGGCAAGAACTCAGTGATCGCGGCGAATTCCGTCGTCAGCCGAAGCGTTCCTCCTTATTCCGTCGTGGCGGGAAATCCAGCGCGAGTCGTCAAGCAATTCGATCCAGCAAAGGGTGAGTGGTCGTTGGGTTTGGCCACAGCGCGTAAGTATGCGACGGTGGCCGAATGATTTCAGTCATTATTCCTGCGCACAACGAAGCGAGTGTTATCCGTCGTACTCTCAAGGCTGTGACTGAAGGCATGAGGGCGGGGGAACTAGAAATTATCGTGGTTTGTAATGGGTGCACAGACGATACAGCCGTCATCGCACGAACGTTTGAGCCGATAGTGAGAGTCGTAGAGACAGCGATCGCGGGCAAAGCGCATGCGCTGAACATGGGGGATTCCGTCGCGGCTGGATTTCCACGCGTTTACGCTGACGCCGATGTTGTGATTACGACGGCTGCAATTCGAATCCTCGCAAAATGTCTGGAAGCCGGGGGTTTACTGGCTGTCGCGCCCACACCGGACTTCGACCTCGCGTCCTGTTCCTGGGCGGTGCGGGCGATCTATCAGATTCGTTCTTTATTACCGTCCTCTCGAGATGGCATTGGTGGCTCTGGGGTTTATGCGCTTTCCAAAACAGGCCGGGCCCGTTTTGGTGAATTTCCCGCGCTAACTGCTGACGATGGCTATGTGCGCATTCAATTCACTGAAAACGAACGCCAAATCGTGGCCGATGCGCGATCGCAAGTATTTCCTCCGAAAACTTTGAAAGACCACATCGCGACCAAAACTCGCGCCCACTATGGGGCGTTAGAATTGGCGACCGCGTTTCCGGAACTCTGGCGAAGCCGTTACCAACGCAATCATGGTTCGCTCGCGAAATTATTCTGCTATCCATGGCTCTGGCCGCAGCTCTCGATTTATTGTCTCGTGACCTTGATCGCGAAGTATCGCGCGCACAAACGCATGCGAAGCGGCGTTGTGCAATGGGAGCGCGACCAGACTTCACGCGCTACCGCATAATTCTGTGACCAACCAAAACATATTTGCGGTTTCCGCAGCTGCTGTGGCTTTGGCGGGCGCAGCCTACTTTTCCCCGTTGATTTGGCGGCGTCAGGTTACGGCCCGTCTGCGGCGGCAATTTACAAAAGATGGCATATTGGCCCTTACCTACGACGACGGTCCCTGTCCGGTTATGACGCCGCAAGTACTCGACCTTCTACAACGGCGGTCTGCGCAAGCTACATTTTTTATGCTGGGACGCCATGCGCAGGATCACCCCGAAATTATGGAACGAATCGTTCGCGAAGGGCACTCCGCAGGGTGCCACACCAGTCGTCATCTGAATGCCTGGAAGTCGCTGCCTTCCGCCGCAGTGTCTGATATTCGTGATGGCTACGAACAGCTTGCCCCGTGGATTGCATCGGATGGTATGTTTCGTCCGCCTTACGGCAAGATGACGCTGCCGACGTATAACGAAATACGCCAGCGCAGCGCCTCAGTTTGTTGGTGGACGATTGATTCCGGCGATACAGAAGGGACGCTGCCGAAAGTCAGCGACGTCGCCGATGTCGTGCGCAAGGAGCGTGGCGGAATCGTACTGATGCATGACCTTGATCGGGGCTTGCAACGTAATCAATTTGTATTGGAACTCACGGATGCTTTGCTCCATGTCGCTAAGCATGAATCGTTCCTAGTGAAGCCTCTTACACCCGCAATATTATGAACAGCAGCCCTCACAAGAAACGTGTTCTCGCAGTCGCCTCCAGCGGCGGTCACTGGACGCAGTTGTTGCGTATCATCCCCGCCTTCGATGCCCACGACGTTGCCTATGTTACGGTGATGCCGGCGTATCGTTCGTCGGTTCCGCACAACCGCTTCTATGTAGTAAAAGATTCCACGCGCTGGAACAAACTCCACATGCTTACCTGCGCCCTGCAGATTGCTTGGATTCTTATGAAAGAGAGCCCGGAAGTAGTCATTTCCACCGGAGCAGCGCCAGGATACTTTGCTGTAGTTTTAGGCCGCTTGTTTGGCGCTCGCACCATTTGGGTAGATAGCATTGCCAATGCCGATCACATCTCTATGGCTGGTGTGCGAGTCGGCCGCCATGCTGATCTTTGGCTGACGCAATGGCCTCATCTTTCTCGCCCCGACGGTCCACACTACGGAGGTGCGGTGCTGTGATCTTCGTGACCGTGGGTTCGCAGGAGGCATTCGACCGGATGATTCGTGCGGTAGATGAGTGGGCCGCCCAGCGCGGGCGCCGCGATGTCTTCGCGCAGATTGCGGCCGGAGCCTACAGACCGAAGCACATCGAATTCACCGACTTTATGGAACCGGCCGAATTCAAACAACGCGTGTCTGAAGCGAGTGTGATTGTGGCGCACGCCGGCATGGGCACGATTCTGACTGCACTTGAGTTCGGCAAGCCAATCGTTGTTCTGCCACGCCGCGAGCATTTGCGTGAAACCCGTAGCGATCATCAACATGCGACTTCTAAACAATTCGGCGCCCAAGGTCGTGTTATCGTCGCGGAAAACGAAACCGAACTGCATGCCAAACTTGACGCGGCAGATTCTTTGGCGGCGAATGAGCGCATTAGCGCTGAAGCGTCTCCCCAATTGATGGCTACGATTCGCGCATTCCTCAATGGCGATCCGCAGCCATTGAAAAATGCTGCGCCCAAGGATCCATCCTCCAAACCACCAACGCACATGCGAAGCTCTCGGAATACGCTGCCGGAGGAAGCCTAGCGATGTGTGGAATTACATGTTGTGGGCGCGTGCCAGTTGTGGACGGGCCATTTATTTCTTCGACCGATAGGAGCTCATCTTGAACATGCAAACAGCCGAAATCGAACGAGATATTCGCAGTTTTTTGGTGGAAACGTTCCTCTTTGGAAATGCGGGAACACTGGGCAATGACGAACCCCTTCTCGGGAAGGTGATTGACTCGCACGGCGTTGTCGAACTCGTGGTGTTCCTGCAAGACCATTTTTCAATCACGGTGGAAGACGAAGAAGTGGTCTCTGAGAACTTGGATTCGGTCAATCGTGTCGTCGGCTTTGTGACTGGGAAAGTGGCTCGTAACCTGTAGATTATAAAGGTGTTGTAATGGCACTAAAGTGGCATAGAGTCTGCCAACAAGAAGTGATAGGCTGCACCTGTTCAAGTATTCGTTTCTAGTTTCCCCCCGGCCACAGCGTTGCCAAAACGCGAGTAATCTGACTTTTCTTAATTGAGAACCTCATGATCAATATAGCAATTATTGGAGCCGGGCCTTACGGACTTTCGATCGCCGCGTGTTTGCGCCAGAACGGCGTTCCCTTTCGCATTTTTGGCCGTCCCATGGACAGTTGGAAGTCGCACATGCCCAAGGGCATGCTGCTGAAGTCCGACGGCTTTGCCTCGAACCTTCACGACCCCAATAACGAACTTACGCTGAAGCGGTTTTGCGCCGAGCGCAATATCGCCTACGGCGACAGCGGTATTCCCGTTCGCCTGGATACCTTCACCAATTACGGGCTAGCTTTCCGCGAACGTATGGTCGGGGAACTCTCTGACAAGCATCTCGTCAGCCTCGAGAAGATTGATGGTGGATTCCAGTTGGGCTTCGAGGACGGAGAAACCGTTCAGGCGCGCCGCGTCGTTTTGGCTGTCGGCGTCACGCATTTTGGCCAGATTCCAGCCACCCTCGCGCATTTGCCCCAGGGATACGTCTCGCACAGCTTTCAGCACCATGATCTGGAACCTCTTCGCGGACGTAGCGTCATTGTCGTTGGCGCTGGCTCTTCTGCATCGGACTTGGCAGGCCTCTTGCATCAGGCAGGAGCTAAGGTTCAGCTCGTGGCACGCCCCAAGGAATTAAAGTTCCATGGCAAACCGGAAATTGGCAGGCACCGTAGCTTGTGGCAACAGTTGCGTCATCCCAAATCAGGGTTAGGCCCAGGACTGCGCAATCGTTTTTTTGCCAATTGGCCGCATCTGTTCTATTACCTGCCGGAGAGTGTTCGTTTGAAATTCGTGCGAACCATCCTCGGCCCTTCCGGGGGATGGTTTGCTCGCGACATGGTCGTCGGCAAAGTGCCGCTTGTGCTCGGTTACGCCATCGAGCGCGCCGAGGTGCAAAACGGCAAAGCGATATTGCATCTCCGCGGAAAAGACGGTTCGCGCCGGGACGTTTCCGCTGATCACATCATTGCAGCCACCGGTTACAAACCGGATATGGATCGCCTTGCCTTTCTCAGCTCCGAAATTCGCTCAAATCTCAAAACGTTGGACCGGGCTCCGGTTCTGTCGCCCTCGTTCGAATCCTCGGAGCCCGGCCTTTACTTTGCCGGAGTGGCGGCAGCGAACAGTTTTGGGCCACTCATGCGTTTTGCCTTCGGCTCGAGATTCGCTGCGAGTACGATTGCACGCGCTCTTGTAAAGGCATCGGCCAAAGAGGCATTGCCCTTGGCATCGCGGCAGATGGCAACAAGCGAGGCCGTTAACCGCTAGATTCGAGCAACAGGTTCGAGCAAGCAACTCATGAAAAGAGAAACCATCGCGATTCACGTAGGCTACGACGGCGATCCAAATACCAAAGCGGTCGCCGTACCTATTTATCAAACCGTGGCCTTTGAATTTGACAGCGCGGAGCATGGCGCAGCCCTTTTCAATCTGGAAGTGCCGGGCAACATATATACGCGCATTGGGAATCCCACCAATGCGGTCCTTGAAAAACGTGTGGCTGCGCTCGAAGGCGGGGTCGAGGCCCTTAGCGTCAGTTCGGGCATGGCCGCTATCGAGTATTCCCTGATCAATCTTCTGGAAGCAGGGAACAACATCGTTTCGACGCCGCAACTCTACGGCGCTACGTTTACGCTCCTCGAGCATATTTTCCCAAAGCGTGGGATCAAAACGCACTTCGCCGCAAGCGACCATCCCAGTGATGTCGAAAAACTGATTGATGAAAATACTCGCGCAGTTTATTGCGAGAGCGTGGGCAATCCAGCAGGAAACGTGGCCGATGTTGAAGGATTGGCCAAAGTCGCCCATAAACACGGTGTTCCGCTGATTGTGGACAACACCGTAGCGACACCGATTTTGCTGCGGCCCATCGAATACGGCGCAGACGTGGTTGTTCACTCCATGACTAAATTCATGGGAGGCCATGGCACCACGATTGGCGGCATGATCGTGGACAGCGGCAAGTTTCCCTGGCGGAAATATCCCGAAAAATTTTACATGTTTAACAAGCCGGAAGTGGCGTATCACGGCGTTGTCTATGTGGACCAATTCGGCGAAGCAGCTTACGTGGCCCGCTGCCGCACTGTTTGCCAACGGAACACAGGCGCGACGCTCTCTCCCTTTAACGGGTTTTTGCTGTTGCAGGGAGTGGAAACCATGGCGTTGCGGGTTGAGCGGCACGTAGAAAACGCGAAAAAAGTCGCCGAGTTCCTTCGCGCGCATCCCCATGTTGAATGGGTGAACTACGCCGGATTCCCTGACAGTCCGCTCTATCCCATGGCGCAAAAATATTTGGGCGATAAGCGCTGCTCGCTTCTGACGTTTGGAGTGAGAGGCGGTTTCGAGGCTGGAACGAAATGCTTCAACGCGTTACGTCTCTTTAAACGCATGGTCAACATGGGCGACGCAAAGTCGCTTGCTTGCCATCCTGCTTCGACAACCCATCGGCAGCTCTTGCCGGAAGAACAGGCGAAAGTCGGCGTTACGCCTGAGATGATTCGCCTCAGCGTGGGCATTGAGCACATAGACGACATTCTCGACGATCTTGGGCAGGCCTTGGCACAAGCGTCTACGGATTTCTCCAGCCACAAGGCCGTGGCGCAGGAGGCATAAAAGTCATGCCGTTGACGATGCATGAAGGACGGATACCAGATGGCTGGGGAGGCGGGACTTCTCCTCCGGCACAACGATATGGATCTCCGTCGAGTTCTCTTCGCATCGCGCTGGTGAACAATATGCCTGATCCGGCGTTTGAAGACACTGGGCGGCAATTCTTCACGCTGCTCAATGCGGCCGCCGGCGATCACAAGGTCAGCCTTCAGTTATTTTCTCTTCCGCAGATTGTTCGCGGCGAGCGCGTACTTGATCATTTCAAGGCCTCGTACAGCGACATTCGTGATTTATTCAACGGCCAGTTTGATGGAGTCGTCATCACTGGAACCGAGCCGCTGAAGCGCAACCTCCGAGAAGAAGCGTATTGGGGCGCTTTAACTGAACTTTTCGATTGGGCGGAGCGCAACACGGCGTCTGCAGTTTTGTCCTGCCTGGCCGCACATGCCAGCGTTCTGCATAGTGATGGCATCGAGCGTTGTCCGCTGCCCGACAAACAGTTCGGGGTTTTTGAATTTCCTACATCCGATCATGCGCTGATGAGGCAGATTGCCGGCAC
>JBEKTR010000141.1:0-9575 GCA_049515835.1 Terriglobales bacterium | reverse complement strand
TCCCCGTTGACGAGCACGACTCCGCTGGCTACGCCATTCTTTACGCGAACTTCTTGCACTTCGGCATTTGACCGAATTTCCGCCCCAGCCTGCGTCGCCGCTGCCGCCATTGCGTGTGTCAGAGAACCAATACCGCCAGCCGAAAAATGTGCCGCACCCGCTGGATGCGAATCGCCCGCCGCGCGTAACAGCATCACCAGCGCGCTGCCTGCTGACCATGGCCCGAGAAACGTTCCGAAGATTCCACGCGCAGCGATAGTCGCACGAAGCAATTCAGTTTCGAAATATTCGGCGACCACATCGGCGACCGCTGCGGGTCCCCAGCGCAGCAGACGATATAAATCCTTCTTGCCCAGTCCGCGAATCGAGCGTCCAGTGTTGAGGAGTCCCAGCAGATCGCCAGAAAATGGCTTGTCAATATTCGGCGGCGTCAACGCCAGCGCTTGCGCAATGACTTTGCTCATCTTGGCCAGCGACGCCTGAAATTCGGGATATTTCGCCGCGTCTTTCTGCGAAAACTTGGCAATCTCCTGCGCGGATTTGTTCGCGTCGTTGTAGAGCGTAAGCGCGCGGCCATCGGGCGATAGCGCGGTGACTGCAACATCCGGCGTGATCATCCTCAGCCCGTGCTTTTCGAGTTGCATGTCACGGGCGATGTCGGCGCGAATCGGGCCAGCTGAATGCGCAAGGGTCGAAATGCGAAAGCCGGGATGAAATTCGTCTGTAATGGCCGCGCCGCCGGCCTGTGCGCGGCGTTCGAGGACGAGCGGTTTGTATCCGGCTTTGGCGAGATAGAAGGCGGTGACCAGCCCGTTGTGGCCGCCGCCGATGATGACGACATCGCGAGTCGCGGCCATTTATGCAGCCCCCTTGTGATCTTTCAGGATTTCAAGGGCAGCCAGACGCCCCGGCGCGCCCATGATGCCGCCGCCGGGATGCGTCGCAGATCCGCACATGTAGAGGTTCTTAATCGGCGTGCGGAAGGCAGCGTAACCGGGCACGGGACGCAGGAAGAAGAGTTGCTCCAGCGAAAGTTCGCCTTGAAATATGTTGCCTTCGCTCAGGCCGAAGTCGCGTTCGAGATCGAGCGGCGTAACAATCTGGCGGTGCAGAATGATGTCTTTAATGTTGGGCGCATATTCTGCGATTGTATTGATGACGGTGTCGCCGAATGCTTCTTTCTGGTCGTCCCAGTTCAAACCGGGGCGCAGCTTGTAGGGCGCGTACTGCACGAAGCAACTCATGATGTGCTTCCCCGGCGGCGCCACGGATGGATCGGTCAGAGTAGGAATGACCATGTCAATGTAAGGGCGGCGGGAGAAGTTGCCATACTTGGCGTCGTCGTAGGCGCGCTCCATGTATTCGACGCTGGGCGAAATGGAAATCGCGCCGCGCAGATGAGCGCCGGGGCCGGGGATCGCTTTGAAATTGGGCAGCCCGTCGAGCGCAAGATTTACCTTGCCTGAAGACCCACGGAATTTGTAGCGGTTAATTTCTTCGAGGAAATCTTCCGGCAGATTGCCTTTCTCGATCAGCTTCACGAATGTCATGCGCGGATCAACGCTGGACGAAACAATGTCCGCGTGAATCTCATCCCCGTTGGCGAGGACGACGCCCTTCGCGCTTCCGTTCTTGATGATGATCTGCGCGATGGGAGCTTGCTTGCGAATTTCGACTCCGGCTTCCAGCGCCGCATCGGCAATCGCGTTCGAGATTGCTCCGGTGCCGCCACGGGCGAATCCCCAGGAGCGGAATGCGCCGTCAATTTCTCCCATGTAGTGGTGCAGCAGAACGTAGGCAGTTCCGGGCGAGCGCACGCCGAGAAACGTTCCGATAATTCCCGATGCGGACATCGTCGCCTTGAGTACGTCGGTCTCAAACCATTGATCGAGGAAATCAATGGCGCTCATGGTCATGAGTTGAACCTGGTTGTATTTGTCCTCGCTGGTCATGTCCTGGAAACGCTTGCCGAGGAAGAGCAGCTTCATCAATTCTTTCGGATTCAGCGTCGCCGGGTCGGGCGGCACCATGGAAAGAATCGGCTTTACGAATCGGCACATGGCCTGCATGGATTTGCCGAATTCGTCGTAGGCTTCGGCGTCCAACTTGGAATGGCGGGCAATCTCGCGATGCGTCTTGCCGTGGTCATTCACGCGCCAGAGATAGTCGCCGTTGGGCATGGGCGTGAAAGTGCCGTCGAGCGGAAGAATTTCGAGGCCGTGACGGGGCAGATCAAGGTCGCGGATAATTTTGGGTCGAAGTAAAGAGACGACATAGGAGCAGACGGAAAATTTAAATCCGGGAAAAATTTCTTCGGTCACGGCCGCACCACCGAGAACGTGACGGCGTTCGAGAACGAGAACTTTCTTGCCAGCGCGCGCCAAATACGCGGCATTCACCAGGCCGTTGTGGCCTCCGCCGATTACAATGACATCATATTTTGAGGAAGCTGCCATATCGCTTTTGCCTTTTGTGTAGAGCGCAAAGTTTGCGGGAAGGCCGGAATCGCAAGGATTGTAGCAGTTACGGCCGAAAGAAAAAGGGCGTGGCGGGCGAGATCAGAGCCCGCTGGGAAGGACAGTCCAGTTGCGGAGCGTGGTCAACAGCGATGTTGAAATCACCGGCATAGTCGCAACGCCATTCTATCGCGAAGAAGGCGTTTTGTCTGGATTATAGGTTCCTGCTAATCGCGTAGCCTGACAACGGAAGCGGGCCGAACGCGCGATTTTACGCGCGGCCCGCCCAGGTCCTTCGACTCGCGCAAGAGCGGCGCTCGCTCAGGATGACAAGCCCACTGACGCGGGGACTTCGGGATGACTTCTTCTGTTAGCGGATGACTTAAAGTCAGCGCGTGCTTGGCGGCAACGCTCACCGCTGCATATAATTCATGCTGAAGTCGAATTGAGGTCTTCACTTGCCTATTGGAACCGCGTTTCACGAGAGAACATTTCCGCTTTGCCAGAGCCTGAACTATCGCGAGTGGTCGGGCTATTACACGGTCAGCGTGTATGAAGTGCATCACGAGCACGAGTACAACGCCATCCGCAATGCGTCGGCACTGATTGATATTTCGCCGCTCTACAAATATCTGATCAGCGGCAAAGACGCGACCAAGCTGGTGAACCGCGTGATTACGCGCGATGTGAACAAGGTCGCGGTCGGGCAGGTGATTTATTGCTGCTGGTGCGATGAGCTGGGAAAAGTGATTGATGACGGCACGGTCACGCGCCTCGAAGAAAATAAATATCGTTGGACTGCTGCTGATCCCAGCCTGCGCTGGTTCAAGCAAAGCGCGATCAGCATGGATGTAGAGATTGAAGATATCTCGGAGAAAACGGCTGCTTTAGCGTTGCAGGGGCCGACTTCGGGCAAGCTGCTGAAGTCAGTGGCTGAGGCTGACGTTGGGAATCTTAAATATTTCCGCATGACCAGCGGCAAAATCGCGGGCGTGCCGGTGGACATTTCGCGCACCGGATACACCGGCGATCTCGGCTACGAAATTTGGGTCCCCTGGAATGATGCAGTCAGAGTCTGGGACGCGATCACAGAAGCCGGCAAGCGGTTCGACCTGCATGCGGCGGGAATGTTGGCGCTGGACGTGGCGCGGGTCGAGGCCGGCTTGCTCCTGATTGAAGTGGATTACACCAGCAGCAAGAAGGCACTGATTCCGTCGCAACGCTATTCGCCATTCGAACTGGGCTTCGGCAAGATGGTGCATTTGAACAAAGACAACTTCATCGGGAAAGCGGCGCTCGAAAAAGATGCGCAAAATAAAGACGGTGTGCCGCGGCAGTTTGTTGGCCTCGAAATTGACTGGATCGAAGTGGAAGCCAGCTATGAGAAATATGGACTGACGCCGGCGGCTCCGGCGCAAGCTTCGCGAGTGCCTGTCCCGGTTTATTGCGGCGAAAAACAAGTCGGCAAAGCTACGACGACCACTTGGTCGCCGGTACTGAAGAAGATGATCGCGCTAGCGAGCATTGAGACTGATCACGCAGAGCTTGGCGCGAAAGTCCAGATGGAAATCACGATCGAAGCGATTCGGCACAAAGTGACCGCGCGGATTGTGAAGATGCCATTCTTCAATCCGGCGAGGAAGACGGCGACGCCGGTGTAAGGTATAGACAAGTTGGATCAAACGAGAGAATTAGTCCTGAGAGCAGTTTCCGACGATTACGAGTGCCTCCAACAAATCATTGCAGACGTTGAAAACTGGAGCACAGAGCGAGGAATCGCCTGTGACCGCGAAATCATAGTCGGAGCACTGGAAGGATTGATCGCAGACAGCCATGTCAAGGCTTACCTGCTGTCGTCAAGTCCAGATGGAAAAGCGGAAGCTGTGAACTATACTGCTGATCGCATAATTGATTTTTGGTTCTATGTGACGCCGAACGGGAAAAAGCTGGCAAATACCTTCAGAGATAAATGGCGTTGATCATTGCAAAACTTAACGACCTAATAGTGTGCAGGAACTTCTATTTCATTAAAGTAGGTTTTGACCTATAGCTCTTCTCCTTCCCGCCCAATAAATCCAGGCCCCAATTAACACCAGCACAATTGAGCCACCCACAACTTTAAGGATTGCCAGCGGCTTGTTCACTTCGTCGGGTTGTGGAATCACGGACAGGACAATCGTCAACAGCGTCGTGAGAAATCCGACGGTCGCGATCAAATATGCAACGGGTTTGCCGCCCGGCACGCGAATCACATCTGATCCCGTCGGTTCGCTTTGCAGCTTGATCATTGCAGCAAATAAATAAAGAAAAGGAATGAAGTAGGCAATTACGGTCATGGCGACCAGCACGTCATACGCGCCCTTCACGCTGGTCCCCGCCTGACCAAGAAAAATGAACAGGGCGCCGAGAACAGCTTGCGTCAGCAACGATACCCAGGGAGTTTTCCACTTCGGATGCAAATGTCCAAACGCCGGCGGCAGGAAATGATCGATGCCGGCGACGAAAGGTAGCCGGGCAGTCGCAGCGAGGTAGCCTCCGCAGGCACCGATATTGCTCAGCGCGATGAGAAACGCAGTGAGTGGAATAATTCCTTCAAACCCAACGCGGCTGGCCGTTTTGGAGATCGCCTGCATGAGTCCCTGAAGATTGCCGACTTCCGCCGCAGGCAGCGCGACGAGCACACTTGCCGTTCCGAGAATGTAGCAAAGCGCGACGGTAACTCCTGCGATAAATAAGGACCACGGCACAGTTCGTCGGGGATTTTTGATTTCTTCACCCATCATCGAGCCGGTTTCACATCCCGCGAAAGCAAAAATCAGCAGAGACCAGAAAATCATGTCGTTGAAGTGTGCGCTCGGCATCATCGTATGCGCGTTGAATTGAGTGGCGGCGCCGAAGCGGTGCAACGCGATTCCGCCCATCACAATGAGAATGACGACGGGAATCCACATGGCGATGGCGCCGATGTTGTGCAGCCAACGGGCGATGTCGAGACCGACGATATTTAGCGCGGTGGCCAGCGCCAAACCCAGCAGCGAAAACACAATGTAGTAAGGCGCGTTACCGGAGAGATGCGCCCATGCAGCATAGCGGACATAAATGGCATTGCTGGCGGCAAAGTAAAGCACCGTAGCAAAGTAGGGAAGATTGCTCGTCCAGTAAGTCCATGCCGCCATGAATCCGGAAAAATCTCCAAACGCTCGTTTGCTCCAGACATAAAGCCCACCTTCGTTGGGATAACGGGAAGAGAGTTCGACCACCGAAAGCGCGAGAGGCGTGTAAAAGCAGAGCCATGCGCCGATCCAGATGACGATCGAACTTGGCCCGGCGGCAGCGGCGGTTGCGATCCAACGCAGACTGATGCCCGTGACTACATAAAACAAAACTAAATCGCGGAAGCCCATGACGCGCTTGGGCTGGTTGGGATCCTCGGGCTGGACGGACGGAGCGGATTGTCCTGGCGTCGTCAAATGGCGTGAGCCGCGCGCTTTTTAAGAAGAAACACAATATCACGAGGGGGGAAGTATTTTCTGGGATGTGACCTTTGGCCAAACTTCCGCCATTGGTAGCCCGACTGCCACTTATCCTTCGCCAAATTCACAATAGCTTAACAATTCTTCCGTATATTCGCGTTTCACCGCTCTTTAAATATTCACAACCGAGGGACTATGGCGACTGCATCGTCGGCACTTGACGCGAAACTTTCGAAATCACCGGGTACGCTGGGGATGGCCATTTTCGGGGCCGTTCTGATTATCGGCTTTGTTTATGCGGGCATGAATTTGGCGCGGGACTTAGGCAGCTTCCACAGCACTTCGCTGTTGCCCTATGTGCTACTTGGAGTGGCGCTGCTGGTGGCTTTGGGCTTTGAGTTCGTCAATGGCTTTCACGATACGGCCAACGCGGTGGCGACTGTGATTTATACACATTCGCTCGAGCCGCACGTAGCGGTGGTTTGGTCGGGTTTCTGGAATTTTATCGGGGTTTTGACTTCGACCGGCGCCGTTGCCTTTGGCATTATTTCGCTACTGCCCGTCGAATTGATTTTGCAGGTCGGCAATAAAGGCGGCTTCGCCATGGTTTTTGCCTTGCTGGTCGCCGCTATCATCTGGAACCTAGGGACATGGTATTTCGGTCTGCCCGCTTCCAGTTCGCATACTTTGATTGGTTCGATTATCGGTGTAGGCATCGCCAACCAGTTGATTTCCGCAAAAACCGGAACCAGCGGAGTGGATTGGGGCCAGGCAACGAACATCGGTAAGTCCCTACTGTTGTCGCCCGTGGTTGGATTCGCGGGCGCCTACCTCTTGCTGCTTCTGTGCAAGGCCGTCCTAAAAAACAAGAAGTTGTACGAGGCGCCGGAAGGAACCGAGCCGCCACCGTTTTGGATCAGGGCTCTTTTGATTCTCACGTGCACTGGTGTCAGTTTCGCGCATGGCTCAAATGACGGACAAAAAGGCATGGGACTGATCATGCTCATCCTGGTCGGAACCGTGCCGACGGCCTATGCGCTGAATCACGCGATCAAGCCGGCACAGACGCAGGATTTTGTTGCGGTGTCGCAGCAAGCCGCGGACGTTCTCAGCGGTTATGTCTCACCGAACGCGGTGATCTCCGACGAGCGCGAAGAAGTGACGGACTACATTCGTACGCGGCAGTTTACGCCGAATACGATGCTGGCCATGCGGCAGTTGGTGAACGACATCAGCAACGAAATGAGCTTGTACAAAGACCTGGCGAAGGTCCCAGATGATCAAGTACGCAACTTCCGCAACGACATGTATGTCGTCAGCGAAGCGATACGATTGATGCAGAAAAGCAAGCAGCCCACAATGAATGCGAACGACAATGCCGTACTGACAAATTACAAGAAACATATTGATGGCGCGACCCGCTTCATCCCGAGCTGGGTGAAAGTGGCGGTAGCGCTAGCGCTGGGACTGGGGACTATGGTGGGCTGGAAGCGAATCGTGGTTACGGTCGGCGAAAAAATCGGCAAAGACCACTTGACCTATGCGCAAGGCGCGGCGGCCGAAATTACTGCAATGCTCACCATCGGCGCGGCGGACAATTTCGGCTTGCCCGTAAGTACGACGCACGTGCTGTCTTCAGGAATTGCGGGAACGATGTCCGCTAATCACTCGGGCTTGCAATGGGGAACCGTACGGAATCTGGCCCTGGCGTGGGTGCTTACGTTGCCGGTGGCGATGATGCTTTCTGGATTTCTCTATTGGGGATTCCGCGGACTTTTTCAATAAGTCTTATTGCGCGTTCGTCGGTGCGTAGTGGCCCGTTGCGGTGATATCAACTTCGACTTGCTTGCTGACGCGAAGCACGAAGTTGCTGGGGTCTTTCAGGCCCCAATCGACGTAGGGAACCACAAAATGGAGCTTGGCCACAAGGCTGCCTCCAGTGGCTTGTAAAGGAACTGTCAGCGTCATCGGATGATCGGCGCCGTGCAAGCGAAGGGTGCCTTGCACTTGTACCGACGACTCGGCAGACATGACCACGTTGCCGACAATCTTCGTCGGCGTGAACGACGCCTCGGGATATTTCTCGCTCTCCAAAATCTCCTTGTGCATTTTATGATCGCGGGTGCGATTGCCTGTGTCCCCTGTGGTCGTGTCGATCACGAATTCGCCACTCGCCTCGCCTGACGACGGGTCAAACATCACCTTGCCGCTCTTCGCCTTAAATGTGCCATGAACTGTGTGGATGACATCGCCGAGCGTAAACTGGACCGTCGTCCTGGCTGGGTCGAGCTCAAAAATAGCCTGCTGCGCGAGGCACGTAATTGCACAAAGCTGGAGAACACTCAAAGCGAAAACCAAGCGGCGCATACGAAAACCTTTCTTGAGTTGCGGGATGACGCTCCCAGTGTATATGCTGCGAGGTTCACACAAGAGCAAGGGTTTGTCTCCAGGAGGTAAATTGTGCGTCGTCATTTCTGTAAAGTCTTCTTGTTTGTTTTGATCGCGGGTATTGCGGGAAATTCCTCCAATCCATCTGTGAATCCGAGCCTGTTTCAAGAGATGAGCTGGCGCTCCATTGGGCCGTTCCGCGGTGGGCGCACGGTTTCGATCACTGGCATTCCAGGCCAACAAAACGTGTTTTATATGGCGCCAAATAACGGTGGGGTGTGGAAGAGCACAGATTTTGGACAAACCTGGAACCCGATTTTTGACGATCAACCGACAGGGTCAATTGGAGCGATGGCCGTTGCTCCCTCCAATTCCCAGATTATTTACGTAGGCAGCGGTGAGGGTTTACGTCGGCCTGATCTTTCAACGGGTGATGGCATTTACAAATCTAGCGATGGTGGCGCGACTTGGCAGCACCTGGGATTGCGCGATGGGCAGCAAATTGGATGGATATTAGTCGATCCGCGCGATGCGAATCGGGTGTTCGTGGCAGTACTCGGCCATCCTTACGGCCCGAACCAAGAGCGAGGAGTGTTTCGCTCGCTCGATGGTGGCGCAACCTGGCAGAAAGTGCTCTACAAAGACGAAAATACTGGCGCAATTGATTTGGCCTTTGACCCTCAGAATCCGCAAATTATTTATGCGGATATGTTCGCCTCACGGCGTCCGCCATGGACGACGGGAAATTCTTACAGTGGGCCGGGCAGCGGTCTGTACAAATCCACCGATGGAGGTGATACCTGGAAAGAGTTGAACTATGGGTTGCCCACATGGGCCGATCATCTCGGGCGCATTGGCATCGGCGTGGCCCCAAGCGATGGTAATCGAATTTATGTTCTGGTCGATTCGCCCGCAAAAGGCGGCCTCTATCGCTCTGACGACGCTGGCGAAAACTTTCAACGCGTCAACGATGATGAACGCATCTGGGGGCGCGGAGACGACTTTGCATGCGTGATGGTCGATCCGAAAAATCGCGACACAATCTATGTCGCAAACGTTTCCACCTATCGTTCGACCGATGGTGGAAAGAGTTTTGCGGCGATCAAAGGCGCGCCGGGCGGCGATGACTACCACAAAGTTTGGATCAATCCGGAAAACAATCAGATCATCGCACTCGCCGTGGATCAGGGCGCGACCATCAGCGTGAACGGTGGCCAGACGTGGAGTTCATGGTACAACCAGCCGACGGCGCAGCTTT
>JBEKTR010000140.1:0-9599 GCA_049515835.1 Terriglobales bacterium | reverse complement strand
GCAGTCGATCTGCTCTACGACGTACGTTGTAACGTGGCCCACAAGGGAATGTACTACGTGTTTACTCTTCCTCTGCAAACAGACTATCCGGAACTCTCAAACCTTGGGGATAGGACAGTTCAGACAATGCTAACGCTAGGATCGCTTCGAGAAATCGTTTTACGCGGAGCCATCCGGTCATGTTCGATGATTTTGGGCGATGAAACAATACCGCCGCTATAGCTTTGTTGCTAGCTCCCCCCGATTGACTCCCTCCCCTTAACCCTCTAGCATTCCAGCAATGCTTGGCGAGACCATTTCCCACTACCGGATCATCGAAAAGCTCGGCGGCGGTGGCATGGGCGTGGTCTATAAAGCCGAGGACCTCAAGCTGCACCGTTTCGTTGCTCTGAAGTTTTTGCCCGACGACGTCGCCAAAGACCCGCAGGCGCTGGCCCGCTTTCAACGCGAAGCCCAGGCGGCTTCGGCTCTGAACCACCCCAACATCTGCACGATTTACGAAATTGACGATCACGAGATCGACGGACAAAGCCCCCGCGCCTTCATCGCCATGGAGTTTCTGGATGGCATGACCCTCAAGCACGCCATCGGTGGCCGTCCACTTGAAGTCGACACGATGCTCACGCTCGCCGCAGAAATCGCCGATGCGCTTGACGCCGCGCATAGTGAAGGCATTGTCCATCGTGACATCAAGCCGGCGAACATTTTTGTGACTAAACGCGGCCATGCCAAAATCCTCGACTTCGGATTGGCCAAAGTCTCCGACGCTCTCACTCCCTCCGGCCAAACCCAAGGGGTCACACGAACCATCAACGAAGCTCACCTCACCAGCCCCGGCACCATGGTCGGCACGGTCGCGTATATGTCGCCGGAACAAGTCCGCGCCCGCGAACTCGACGCTCGCACCGATTTATTTTCTTTCGGCGCTGTGCTCTACGAAATGGCCACCGGCGACGTTCCCTTCCACGGTGAAAGCTCTGCCGTCATCTGCGAAGCCATCATGAATCGCGCCCCGGTTGCGGCGGTGCGCTTGAACCATGAAGTTCCGCCGAAACTCGAAGACATCATCAATAAAGCTCTAGAGAAAGACCGCAACCTCCGCTACCAGCATGCCTCGGAGATGCGCAGCGACCTTCAGCGCCTCAAGCGTGATACGGAAAGCGGCCGCTCGGCGCAATTAAGTTCACCCACTATCCAAGCTTCCAGCAGTAGCCACGTTGGTACGGCTGCCCCGCCTGCCCTGAGCGGAGTCGAAGGGGCCGTCCAGGCGGAGCAAGGCTCGGCAGCAGCGTCGCGGTTGGGCACGCCCGCACGCAGCCACATGGACCGCTGGGGTTGGGCAGTCTTTGGAGTGCTCATCGCGTTGGCATTTGCCGCGATCGACCAATTCCATTCCTGGCACTCCAAACCAACTGCCACGCTCTCCGTTGCCAGCGCTACTAATCCAACGACCGTCGCCGTGCTTCCCTTTCAGAATCTTGGCGCCGATAAAGACACCGATTTTCTCCGCCTCGCCCTGCCCGATGAAATCACCACCGCGCTTAGCTATGTGAAGTCTTTGTCCATACGTCCCTTTGCCACCACCAGCAAATACAACCAGGCTGGACTCGATCTTCAACAAGCCGGCCGCGAAATGCACGTCAGCGACATTGTTACGGGACATTACTTAAAAGACGGCAATCAACTCCAAATCACGCTCGAAGCCATCGACGTGGAGAACAATCGCACTATCTGGAGCGATACCATCACCGCGCCCACGCCCGATCTCATCGCCATGCGCTCGCAAGTCACGGCCAAAGTCAATCAGGCATTACTGCCTGCGCTGGGCGCCGGGCCCGATTCTTCCAACAGCGCCACGCACCCGAAGAACGAAGAAGCCTACGATCTCTACTTGCGCACCATCTCCCTGCCCAGCGATCCCGCGCCCACCAAGGAAGCCATCGCGATGCTGGAACGCGCCGTCGGTCTCGACTCGACTTATGCCCCCGCCTGGGCGAATTTGGGCCTTCGCTATTACTGGGACGCGCAATATGGGCAGGGCGGCGAGGCCGCGTTCCAAAAGTCCAACGCAGCCCTGGAGCGCGCCTTGGCCCTCGATCCCAATCTGGTCACTGCCTCTGTTCAACTGATTGCAAATCAAGTCGAGCGCGGCGAGACCATCAAGGCCTACCAGCAAGCCGATGCGCTGGTAAAGCGCAATCCCGGGAGTTCGTTTGCTCACTTCGCGCGAAGCTACGTCCTTCGCTATGCCGGCCAGCTTGATGAGTCCGCGCAGGAGTGCAATACCGCCTACTCCTTGGATCAGGGAAACGCCGGCCTCCGCTCCTGCACCCTGACTTTCTTGCTCATGGGAAACTCCGAGCGGGCCATGGATTTCGTTCGCGTGGACGCAGGTTCGGTTTGGGCAACCCGCGTTGCGACGATGATTTTCATGAGCGAAGGCAACCTGCCGGAAGCGCGCGCTGCGTCGCAAACAATCCCGCTTGACGGTGGCGATAGCAGGGTCAAGGTCATGACGTTCGTCCAGGCTTGTCTCGCCCGCCCGACCATGCAATCTCCGTCTGCCGAACTGGACGCGGCCATGAAAGATGTCGAGACAATTACTCTGACCAATCCCGACCCGGAAAACCGTTTCATTTTCGCCGCAGACATGGCGTTCTGCGGCAACAAAGACCTGGCCCTGCGCCTCCTCAAGACCGTCGTCGAGAGCCCCTATTGCGCCTACACCGCCTTGCAGAAAGATCATTTGCTGGCTTCGCTGCGGGGCACGCCCGAGTTCGAACAACTCCTCGCCCCCGCCAAGCAATGCAGCGACAACTTCCTCGCCGAGCGCGCCAAACTTACACCGTGAGCGTGTGGCATAGCTTGTGTGGCGCGGACACTCCTGTCCGCGCAGTGTATATCCCTTACAATGTCTGTGCGAATTCTGATCTCTGCCGGTGAAGTTGAGGCGCTTAGCGGTGATTCCAAGAAAGGCCGCACTTGTCCATTCCTCCGCAGTAATTTGCAGCCTGCCGTAAAATGATACAAGAGGTTTGCTATGGGACAAATGACGCCGGAAGTTTCAAAATTGCTGGAGCAGGCGATGGCGCTCTCCCTGGAAGAACGGGAAGCGTTGGCGGATTGCCTGATTTCGAACCTCATCGGCAAAGTTTCTCCCGAAGTCGAAGCAGCTTGGGAAACTGAGATTGGAAAACGCATCCACGCGCTGGATTCCGGAACAGCGAAGACCATCCCTTGGTCGGAAGTTCGTAAACGCAACCTAGCCAAGCTGCCTCATGCCCATTGAACCTCGCTCCCGCTATCCAGTGGAGTTGCATGAGGAAGCCGCGGCTGAATACGACCAAGCCTTTGATTGGTATCTTTCTCGAAGCGCCGACTCGGCTTTAAAATTCGACGCCGAAGTGGATCGTGGTTTGGCGCAAATATCTTCGGCGCCTCATCGTTGGCCTCAAGGTTTTTTCATGACTCGCAAGTATCTTTATGACCGACTTCCCTTTCATTTTGGTTTACCGGCAAAATATCGGTGGGATTATTCAAATTCTTGCGGTTGCGCATACCAGCCGCAAGCCGGGGTACTGGAAAGGACGACTCTAGTCTGTGCGGATTGTCATCTCTGCCGGCGAGGTTGAGGCGCTTGGCGGGCGTGATCGCAGCGGGAGCCCGCTGCCGAAATCCCGAGTGAAACGAGGGACCTCGCGATGAGAATGCTCATCTCTGCCGGAGAAGCTTCCGGTGAAATGTACGGCGCCCAACTCATCGCCGCCTTACGCCGCAAATATGCCCACGTAGGGGCAGGTGTCTCACCTGCCCAGCCGAGCCCCAGCTCGGCAGCTAAACCTAAGACCGGACAGGTGGGGACACCTGTCCCTACGCAAACTCTCGACTTCTTCGGTGTAGGCGGCGACTGCATGCGTGCCGCTGGATGCGACACCATCGTTGACAGCAAAGACCTCGCCGTCGTTGGCATCACCGAAATCCTTGCCCACCTCCCCAAAATCTGGGGATTGTTTCATAAACTCATCGCGGAAGCCGACAAGCGCAAGCCCGACCTCGCTATCGTCATTGATTCCCCTGCTTTCAACTGGCGCGTCGCCCGCGAGATGCACAAACGCGGAGTTCCCGTGGTCTATTACGTCGCACCACAATTTTGGGCCTGGCGGCAAGGACGTGTCCGCTTGCTCCGCGAATACATCACCAAAGCGCTGGTAATTTTTCCTTTCGAAGAAAAGTTTTATCGCGACCGTGGCGTGGACGCTACTTTCATTGGCCATCCCCTCGCTGATTTGCCCAAGCCAAATATTTCGCGCGATGCGTTTGCAGCCCAGCACAATCTCGACTCCAATAAACATTGGATCGCGCTCATGCCCGGCAGCCGTGTCAAAGAAGTTCGGATGAACGTGCCCGAAATTATCGCCGCTGCCACGAGACTCGGCGCCACATATGAATTTCTATTGCCCGTCGCCTCAACTCTAGCCCCGACGCTGCTCAATTCCCTGCTCGGCGGCAACGCTAACATTCGTCTTGTCCCTGAAACTTTACGCGCCCTCGCGTTCTCCCGCGCCGGAATCATTGCCAGCGGCACCGCGACCGTCGAAGCTGCCATGATGAATCTTCCCTTCGTCATGGTCTATCGCGTCACGCCGCTGACTTATCTTCTCGGCAAATCGCGCGTCAAAGTTCCCCACTTTGCCATGGTCAACCTCATCGCGGAACGCGAAGTCGTCCCCGAACTTGTTCAGCACGACTTCACCGCCGAAAAAATTGTCGCCCACATGAACCAAATCATCCCTGAGGGCTCCGCTCGCGCAAAAATGCTCGCAGGCCTCGCGGAAGTCCGCGCCCGCCTTGGCGAAGGCGCAGGTCACCTGCCCGCCGCCGACCGCGCCGCCGACATCATCCGAGGAATGCTCCGGAATCATCACCTCTAACCTCAACCCCCCTTGTCATTCCGAGCGATTCGTAGTCGCGCCAGCGACGAGGATGCGTAGGAATCTGCTTTTCGCGTCACCTTAACTCCGTGATTAACTCTCAAAACTCGATAACCCTTGTCCTTGCAGCATCTTTTACGTCACAATCTTCATCATAGGGAAGGTTGGCCTTTCCGGGAGATCGCTCTTAATGCACTTTTCGCGTTTGCGCCGCTCGATCACGACAACGCTTTGCTCCGCGCTCCTGATTTTTTTCGTATTGTTATGTTTCCCCGCCGCGCACGCGCAGGAGAAAATGCACCTGCACGTGGACGACTATCAAATTGACGCCCAGCTCGATCCCCACAACCATCACATCGCGGCCAAAGTCAAAGTCAAATTCACTGCTCTCGAACTGATGAACATCGCCAGCTTTGAGCTGCACAATGACTTACGAGTCACCAAGGTGACGGACGATTCCGGCAAAGTGCTGCCAGCCGAGCGCATTGAGCAAGAAAATCTGGTGCGCGTCACCCTGCCCGCGCCGATTCAAAAAGACGCGTCTTCGTCGCTCACCTTTGAATATGAAGGCGTATTGAGTTCCGCTGACGACAGCCCTGTGCAAGGACTCAGCGTCGCCAAGGTTTCTGATGACACCAGCTATCTTCTCTACGCCGGCCGCTGGTTCCCGGTAAACGGGTATGGAATCAATCGTTTCACCGCGACAATCAACGTGACCGTTCCGAATTACATGATGGTCATAGGCAGCGGCATCGAAAGCGTGTCTGACACGCCAGGGAGTGCGCCACCAAGCACAACAACAAAGAAATCCGCGCCCGCTGCCGCGGCTGGCTCGCCGAATGGCTCGACCAAAACATTCAAGTTCGTCTCCAGCAAACCCAGCTTTCCCGGAACCATCATCGCCGGCGCATTTCAGGAGTTCAAGAGCGACGAAGCAGGCGTGAATCTGCACGTCTTTTTCAAGCCGGTTCACCAAAACCTGGGAACGCTGTACTTGGAAACGGCTCTCAAAGAATTTACTTACTACATCACGCTTTATGGCCCCGCACCGTCGGCGACGCTGCGCGTGGTCGAATTGCCGGACGACACACTTCCGTCCGTGTGGGCGCCGGAATTGGCCGGTATCGCCAGCCGGTCGATCACCGATAAGGTCAATTACCGCTTGCTAGCCAATACGATCGCTCACCAGTGGTGGGGTGTTTCGGTGAGCCCGGCTTCGCGCGACGATTGGTGGATCTCTACGGGCTTTGCCCGTTACTCGGAAGCCCGCTATGTGGAGCAAGCTGCTGGCAAAGCCGGGCTCGAAGAAGCGGTGAAAGACATGTCAGTGGGCGCTTTAGCCTATGACACGGTGCCCCTCGGCAGCGCCGGCAAGATGGACGTCTTTTCCCCTGAGTTCCAGTCGCTGGTCACCGATAAAGGCGCCATGATCCTGCACATGCTGCGATGGGTGGAGGGCGATCAGAAATTTGATCATACGATGCGGACTTTCGCGGCCAAGTACGCCGGGCAGCCAGCATCTATCAGCAATTTTGAAGATATTGCCGAGGCCGATTATGGCGACAAGCTGACCTGGTTTTTCAGCCAATGGATCGACTCCACCGGAGCACCCGAATTCAAAACCAAATACACGGTCTATCGCCTGGGAAATAACAAAGGGTTTCGCATCGTCGGGCAGATAGATCAGGACCTCGATTTATTCCGCATGCCCGTCGAGTTACGCGTAGATACCGAGGGCAAAACCGAAGACAAGCGCATTGACGTGGTCGGCACCGACTCGGCATTTTCGGTTGAAACTTTCGGCAAGCCGCGGCGCATTTCCGTTGATCCTGGTAACTGGGTGCTTAAGAATTCGACCGAAATCAAAATGCGCGCTTCCATCCAGCGGGGGCAGGCCTTTGTGCAGCAGGGCGACTTCGCGAGCGCGCTTGCCGAATACAACAAAGCGCTGGAAGTAAACAAACTCAGTTCGCTCGCGCACTACCGGATTGCGGAAGTCTTCTTCCAACAGAAAAATTATCAGGCATCGGCCAATGCCTACCGCGAAGCGTTGAACGGTGATGGAGATCCGCGCTGGACTGAAGTATGGAGCCACATTCAGCTGGGCAAGATTTTTGATGTCACCGGTCAACGCGAACGTGCCAGCAACGAATACCGCCAGGCGATTCAAACCAACGACAACACTCAGGGCGCGCTGGATGAAGCTCGCCGGTATCTGCAAAAGCCATTCGAACTCGCGAAAGTACAGTAGCTCCACTAACCTGACGAACTAGTCTGCTTGGGCAATCTGAGAAGTGCACGTTGTACGTATATTTTCGTCCCATTTTGAGAAACTTCGTTGTTCGCATTTCCAGCCTCTCTGAGGCGTTTTTCGATCTAAGGCAGCCAACGCTTATTTGCGATTGCATCGACGCTCCTAGGGCCGTTTCCGCCTCAGCAAATGGCCTTCTGGGCGCGGCTTTGAATGGCTTTTCGCAGGCTCAAAATCAGCCTGACGTAGAATCAACAACTTCCACGAAGACTCAATCACTTACGAATTTCCCCATCGAGCGGATATAATCTGGCGGTCATAAAAGTAGACATTGCCAAGCAGCCCAATTCCTTTGAAAGAAGACACATGTTCGCTCGACGTTCGGAGTCGCTGTTGAATCTCGTTGTACTGCTGAGCCTCGCCGTCGCGGCCCTCTTGCTGGCGCCAAGTTCACTCCGCAGCCAGGCGGCGCAGGAATCCCACAAAGCCGTGCCATCTACGACTACGAACAAAGCCGACGCTGCCGATGACGCAGCATCCCACGATGATCAAACCGCGCAGGAAGACGAAGCCGCGGATGAAGATCTTGCTCCGGCGGCGCTCGAACTCGACGTCTCGCAGAGTTCGCCATTGATTCAGGAGTTATACCGCGCCACGCGAGAAACCAAAGAAAAAGACATTCTCGCGCGCATCGCCACCGCGGAGACGCTCATTGATACCGCCGACCTGAAGGCCACCGACGCGGAAGGCCGCACCGCGCTTCACTGGACGGTGTTTGGCTCGAGCTATGCCACCAAGCCCAGCGTGCTCGTGGCGTATGAAGAAGTTGCCGATGCATTGATACAGCGCGGCGTCGATATCAATCACGAGGACGTCTATCAGGACACGGCGCTCGACTACGTCCTCTATGCGCCCAGCTACGAAATCCAGACGCTACTCATTGAACATGGCGCCAGCAGTGGCTTCCTCGCCGCTACTTATCATTTTTTTGATGAGATGGAGCAGGGCGTTCCCAGCACTTACCAGAAGGCGATTGCCCTGTCGCGTATCGCGGATCTTGCGCCCGGCGCAGAACTCGACGTTCGCCTCGACGTGCCTGTGTACAGTGACCGCTCCCGTACTGGCGATCCCATTACGGCGACAGTGACTTATCCGCTATGCAAAAGCGGAGAGTTCATTGCCTGTAAACCCGGCGAATTGCTCGTTCCGCCGGGTGCCAAAGTGAATGGCACGATTCTGTTCGCGCAAAAGGCACCGGATAAATATTCCCGCCCGCGCATTGTACTAGATTTTTCGAACATCGTGCATAAGAGCGGCAAACGCTCACCTCTCTATGCCCGCGTCCTCGACGTGGATAATGCCCGCGAAACCGTCCGCAGCAATGAGATTCTCGGCATCACCCAGCCGCACGCTTCGACCAAGGCTTCCTTGGCGTTCGCCGCGCTTAGCGCGGTCAATCCCATCGCGGGCTATAGCATCAAGGGGGTGCAAACTATTTACGGTCTCTCCATCCGCCGCGAAGTCTATTTTCCTGCGGGTACAGACATTCAAATTCAAATCGTGCGGCCTTCAATGTTAAAGGACAAGGAAGATTGGGCGGGATGGCCCAAGCTGCCGGTAGATGCAGAACTGGCGCAACTCGTGGCCAATGCACCCCTGCGCACTTTTACGTCGGCGAAAGTTCCTTCCGATCCTACGAATTTGATTTTTCTGGGCTCGCGCGAACAATTGATTTCGGCTTTTGGCGAAGCGGGATGGTACGAGGCGGACGATCTCAGCGTCCGGTCTGCGCTCAAAACCGTGCAGGCGACTGTGCGCCAGACCAACTACGCGAGTGGGCCGGTTTCGACGCTAAGAATTGATGGCCGCCCTCCGGATCTTGTGTTTCAGAAATCGTTGGATACATTTGCCAAGCGGCACCACATTCGCATCTGGGACATGCACAAGAAATATCAGGGACGCCAAGTCTGGATTGGCGCCGCCACACACGATATTGCCACCATGAGCGGACGTGGCGGCACGAAATGGTCGCACCGCATTGATCCGCATGTTGATCGCGAACGCGACTGGGTCGAGACCGACCTGCTATTTATCGGGACGGCAACTGGATATGTAGATATGGAGCGTCCCGCTGCGCCAAAAAAGTTGTCTAATGCCACCGGTGATCAGATTGTGACCGACGGCAAAATCACCGTGGTGGCCTTGGCCATGGGAGCGAAGAACAGCGAAGACAAGGGCCCGCCAGTCTTAATTCCAAGAAACTAGATCGAATTTTCGTCGGCGACCGGGCATACTAAAAAACGGCGTCGCCCCTTAGGGTTCGACGCCGAAGTTAACGAGGTTTGTGGGTCTAAGCCGCGGTACGCGCCTTGCTGCTATTCTTGGGCACGCCACGTTTTCCGGTTTGCGATTTTTGC
>JBEKTR010000139.1:0-9716 GCA_049515835.1 Terriglobales bacterium | reverse complement strand
CAGAACAGTCAGCGAGTTGTGCGCCTGAAAGAAGGGGCTCGAGCGGAGGCGTGTCTCGGGGTTGACCGTTCCTATGAACGAATCGGACCACACCCAGAGAGTCTGCCCGTCAGGGAGCGCAACCGAGTAAGTGCCGTCGGCACCCGTCCAACCCGGCCCGTTCTGGACGAAATAACCGTCAAAAGTAGAATCCGGAGTACCCGAACCAGGGGCGGCAGGCAGGTTGCACTGTCCTTGGGTCGCGGAGCAAAGGAGGGCTGGAAGCAAGAGCACAAAGAACCGCGACCAGAACATAATTTTAAACTACCACATTCCGATGGTGCGCCAATTTATCGGCAGCCACGAATGGTCAAATGCCCCGAGCCACCGCGTTGGTCACTCTGCGGCCGGCTGAAATGCCACTGATTAAGTAAAGTGGCGGCGCGGCTGAAGCCCGTGTCCTGACACGATGTGCGTCTGCACTGAGAAAGCGTTCTTCTCGACACTCCTAAAAAATCTCATCCGATTTATACTGCGGGGGATGATCGACCGCGGTTCGTGCCTCCCACCCTTTCGCAAAGAACGCGAAATGATGGGGCAGCCTCAATGTGAGGAGATGCAGGCGAAGAGCCGGCCTTGAGTGGACGAGTCCATCAGGCGCTTTCGAAAGAACGCGAAATGATGGGGCAGCCTCAGTTGATGAGATGGATGCTGAGAGCGAGAGCTTGCATGAGTCCCCACCTCTAACAAAAAACGTAAAGGCGGCCCACCCACCGCACGTCCCTGGCTTTCATTGACTTTGCCGGTTTGAGGCACGTAAGATTTGCCCCTGATGATCGGCCAAATTATTTCGCATTATCGCGTCGTCGAGAAGCTTGGCGGCGGCGGGATGGGCGTGGTTTATAAGGCCGAGGACGTGAAGCTTGACCGCTTTGTCGCGCTCAAGTTCCTGCCCGATGACGTGGCGAAAGATGCGCAAGCACTGAGCCGCTTTCAACGCGAAGCCAAGGCCGCTTCTGCGTTGAATCATCCCAACATATGTACAATTTACGAAATTGATGATCAGCATGGCGAAGCGTTCATCGCCATGGAATTTCTGGATGGGCTGACGCTGAAGCATCTGATTTCCGGGAAACCGTTGGAAACGGATGTGTTGATGCAGTTGGCAATCGAGATTGCCGACGCGCTCGATGCGGCACATGCCAAAGGGATTGTTCATCGTGACATTAAGCCGGCAAACATTTTCGTCACCGAGCGGGGACACGCAAAAGTTCTTGACTTCGGACTAGCCAAAGTTGCCGCCGCGAGTTCATCGGGCAAGATTGCCTCGGCGAATACCATGACTGTCCAAAGCGATCTGACGAGTCCCGGATCCACGCTGGGCACGGTGGCGTACATGTCGCCGGAACAGGTTCGGGGCAAGGAACTCGACGGGCGTTCGGATCTTTTTTCGTTCGGCGTGGTGCTCTATGAGATGGCGACGGGAGCGCAGCCGTTTCGCGGCGATACGTCGGCGATCATTTTCGAAGCGATCATGAATCGCGTGCCTCCGCCTCCGATTCGCTTGAATCCGGGGCTGCCGGTCAAGCTGGAAGAGATCATTCTCAAAGCGCTGGAGAAAGATATTTCTCTGAGGTACCAGCATGCGGCGGACTTGAAGGCCGATCTGCAACGGTTGAAGCGCGACTCGGAGTCGGGACGGCAGGCGCAGGCTTCGACTGAAATGCCAGCGTCAACTTCGTCCGCGGCGCACAGTGCACAAGTTGGGGTTGCTCCGGTGAGCAGCGCTTCGGCTGGGCCCGCTTCGAGTGCCACGTCTCGTGCCTCATCCAGGGGAAAGGCCAGATTGGTGTGGGCGATCGCTGGGCCGTTAGTTGTCGTGGTGGCCGCGCTCGCAATCTACTATTTCTATTCCAGGTCGAACGTAGTTCCTTTTCAGAATGTAACGTTCACAAAAGTTACAGAGAACGGAAATGCCTCTCTGGCAGCCTTGTCGCCCGACGGCAAGTATCTTCTATATGTCGTCGATACTCATGGGCAAGAAGGCCTTTGGCTTCGCAATATCCCGAGCGGCAGCAATACTCAGGTGATCGCGTCCGTGGCGAAGTCACACTTTTCAGCGCTGTCTTTTTCCCCGGATGGGAGCTATTTCTATTTTACGAGGAGTGAAAATGGCAGTTACACTTACCGGTTCCTTTACCGGGCCCCTGTGCTCGGAGGTACGCCGGAAAAGATTGTGGCGGACATTGATTCTGAGATTACGTTCTCCCCTGACGGGCACAAGATTGCTTATATCGTTTTAAATGATCCGGTGGAAGGAAGGTTTCGTCTTAACATCCGCTCTCTTGACAATGGCGAAGAGCGAGTGCTGGTCGATTTGCCGCTGGTTAGCGCATTTGTCTCCCCCGCGTGGTCGCCAGATGGAAAGACGATTATCGGCGTCGCGACGCAAGCCACAGCCCATATCGGTTCGTTGGTGGCGGTGGACGTGGCCAGTGGAAAACTTACCAACTTTGTTGACTCCGACGATCACACCTTTACGCAGGCGGTTTGGATGCCGTCGGGCAAGGGGTTGCTGGTGCTGGCGTCGGACCGTGATTCCGGTTTCCGGAGGTACCAGATCGGGTCGGTTTCTTATCCAGAAGGCGTTGTTACCCCGATCACGCGGGACACCAACGATTACCGCACTGTTTCCATCTCCGCCGACGGACAGTTGGTTTCTGCCGTTCTGGGTGAACCTCACACTGAGCTTTACACCATGCCCGGGTCCGGAGATTCCGCGCACGCACAGCTCATCAGCTCGGACCGTCCGATTCGTGATTTTACCTGGATTGCGGATAAGCAACTTGTGATTGTTGACAGCTCGGCCATGAGCCGCATTGACCGCAACGGCGTGAAACTGAATCTGAATACCAGCGGCACATTTGCTCCCGCCTCCCCGGCCGCATGTGCGGACGGGCACTCTCTCCTTTTTTCCGCTTACGGCGGATCCAGGAACACTCTCAATTTGTGGCGCATGGATGCGGATGGAGGAAAGCTGAAAGCGATCAGCGATGGCGGCCGCGATGAGACTCCTGTGTGCTCCCCTGACGGACGCTCCGTTTTCTACGTCGAGGGCGAGACATCCGGCGGCACGGTCATGAAAGTTTCGATTGAAGGCGGAAAAGCAGAGAAGGTCTCGGACCTGCTCGTGGTCAGCGACATCGATGTTTCTCCGGATGGCAGCAGCATCGTACTCCTCACGTTTCAAAACGCAGACGTGGAGCCGAGGCTGGCCGTCGTTTCGGCGGCGTCGGGCAAAACCACGTTGATTACAAAATTCCAAAAGCCGCCCAGAAGTATTTTGCGGTTTTCTCATGATGGCAAAGCTGTCGTTTATGCCACGCGCGAAGCCGGTGTAGATAACCTATGGCTGCAACCTTTGGATGGATCGCCGGGACGACAACTCACGAGCTTCGACTCCGAACTGATCTCGAATTTCCGCTGGTCGTTCGATGGCAGCGAACTGGGGGTGCTTCGCGGCCACCTCGACACCGACGTAGTCCTGATGCGCGATAAAAAGCCTTAGTGGCGGAGCATAAAGTGGCGCCGAAAATTCTGCTCAAACAAGCGCCGCAGGTGAACCAATCTGTCACCTTGGGGACAAACTTCACAGTGGATTTAAAGAGAAAATGAAGGCCTTGCCATCAGACGATTCCGGCTTCCAGCTACCGTAATCACCGAAAAACTAAGCAAATCGGTACTATCTCTGGTAGCAGGGAGCGGCGTTTGTTAGCGTATTGCTCTCGCAACACTTGAGTTCGTGTGCGGCAGTGAATTGCAGATACGAATGGGATTACTCTTGACCGGGAATCCCACTCAGCCCCCCAAAAGGCTGGCACGTTTTGTAAGTTCACCGCCGCCACGCTTTTTCACCTCAAAGTTTGAATGATTCCCAGAGCGTAGCAGAAACGAAAAGGCACTGCCAGTGCCGTCGTCTGGCGTTGCTCGCCGAGCACGATGCCGCGAGAGTTCCCCTCGTCCGAGCATCCCTCCGTTCCGGAGCAGCACCGATCTGCCAGAATTGCATAGTTTTTTTTAATTCCGCATTTCAGTGGGCATGGTTTACGTTAGCTGGCTAGGGAGGGCGGGCCATGTGCTTTTCGGCGGCGGCGAATTTTGTGGGCAGCGGTGTTTTGGTGACGGTTGGAGTGGCGACGCTGAGCAGAGTGAAGCACCGGCGCGAACTTCTGTTTGCTTCGCTGCCGACGTTGTTTGCCATCCATCAGTTTATTGAAGGGTTTGTGTGGCTGGGCCTGTATGGAATGCTTTCTCCGCAGGTGACGCACGATATGGCCGCGGCGTTTGTTCTCTATGCGCAAGGACTGTTGCCGTTCATGCTGCCGTTGAGCGTAATGCTATTTGAGGCGGACGAGAAGAGCCGTAGAAGGATGGTCCCGTTTCTGGTGGTGGGATTGCTGACGACGCTGTACATACTGTGGGCGCTGATTGCTTATCCGTTGCATGTTTTTGTGAGGGACAACAGTATTGTCTATATCAACGACGCGACCAACAACACCTTCGTGGGGGTATTTTATGTGATTGCGACGTGCGGCTCACTGTTGTTCTCGAAGGTTCGGGATATGGTGATTTTTGGATGGGCAAATATGGCGATTCTATTGACGGTGATGGCGGTGAAGCGGTACGCATTCACGTCATTGTGGTGCGCTTATGCGGCGGTGGCGAGCGTGATCATCCTGGCATATTTCTGGAAAACTCATAAGTCCAGGCCGTTCAAGTATGCGGTGGCGTGAGGCGGCATTCCCCGAGGCGACAGAGGCGATCCGCCCAAGATTCCCTTCGACTAGGCTCAGGGCAGGCTCTCGCCCGCAATGAAAAACGCCTGGCCTCGGAGACAATGTCTCTCTCTATTTAAGTGCCATCCTAATCAATGAGTTCACAACTTTTTACACTGTTTTACGGCGGTTTGACACCTTCCTGTGAGCGGCCGAGTATGTTGACGAGGTGGGTATGAAGAACAATCCGTTGAAGAGCGAGCGGACGCGGCTGATTCTGACGCTAGAACTTGCGGTGGTGCTGCCGGCGGCGGCGCTGGTGATTCTGGGTGCGATGCACCTCCACTCGATTGAGCGCGACCGGGGCGTGGAAGCGGCGATCCAGCGCGACTTCAATCAAGTGCTGGCGATTTCCGAGAAACAGTTCAACCGGCGCGCCTATGAATTGTCCGACGATGTGAAGGAGAGTTTCCCGTCCGCGGACAAAGCTTGCGCACCGTCGCTCGACCGGGTTTTGGCGTCCCATCCTTATATTGCACATGTTTTTTTCTACGATCCCGATCACGGATTGATCTTCCGTTCGCAGAGCTACCGCAGTAACGACAGCGCCTTTCAGATGGAAGCCGACGATCTGCGCAAAATGGTCGACGGCTGGACCAAGGTGGAATACGACGGCTGGACGCACGAAATCGGCGAGACGGAAGCCAAGGGCATGACGTCGATGTTTTTCATGAATGCCGCGCCGCGCGGGGGAAAGCAGTTCATGGCGCAGCCCGTTTCTGTCTTCCTGCTAAGCACGAGCACTGGCAAGAAGGCGATCGCCGGCATGGCTTTCGATGCGGATTATTTTCACGATACGTTTTTGCCGGAGACACTGAACGGAATTATGGCGCACACGCTGGCGGAGAGTTCGCAGGAGAAAAATCCGCCGGTGATTATGGTCCACACTTATAGCGATTGGACGCCGCTGGCGGCGTCTGCGGGTTGGGATGGCGGGGAGCCGGAAGTGGAACGGCATCTGGAAGGCGCGATGCGCGGGCTGACGCTGGCGATCAAATTACGCGGCACCACGCTGAAAGCAATCGGCGACCGGTTTGTACGAACGAGCTTTTTGACGCTGGGAGCACTCTCGCTGGTGCTGGCGGGAGGACTGGTTTTGACGCATCGCAACGTGGCCAAAGAAATGGCGCTGGCGCGGCTGAAGTCGGACTTTGTTTCCAATGTTTCGCATGAACTGCGGACACCGCTTTCGCTGATCCGGCTCTATGCGGAGACGCTGGAGATGGGGAGGGTCAATTCGCAGGAGAAAGTGCAGGAGTATTACCAGATTATTCGCAAAGAGAGCGAGCGGCTGACGGCGCTGATCAACAACATTCTGGATTTCTCACGCATCGAAGCGGGCAGGAAGGAATACGACTTCCGCGATACCGATTTGGGAGAACTGGTGCGGGCGACGCTTGATTCCTACCGCTATCAGATTGAGCAGAACGGGTTCACATTCGAAGAGAAGATTGCGAAGGATGTTCCACAAATGAAAGTGGACCGGGAGGCCATGGCGCGGTCTCTGTTGAATCTGGTCAACAACGCGCTGAAGTATTCGCAGGATGCGCGCTACATCGGGGTGAATCTCTATCGCGACAATGGCTCGGTGAAGCTGGAAGTGGTGGACCACGGCATTGGGATTCCGCGAGGCGAGCAGGACAAGATCTTTGAGAAGTTCTACCGCGTGGGCGATCCTCTGGTACACAACACGAAGGGCAGCGGATTGGGTCTGTCGCTGGTGAAACATATTGTGGTGGCACACGGCGGAAATGTTTCGGTGGATAGCGCGCCGGGGCAGGGCAGCAAGTTCACGATTGTTCTGCCCGTGGCGGGAACGATGCCGGGCGTTTCAGGCAGCATTTCTGGGGTCATTTCAGGGAACTCAGAAGCGGCAAGCAACGTAACAGTCATGTAGGAAGTGGTGCGCCCGTAATACGGAGAAATTCATGGCGAAGATACTGATTGTCGAAGATGAACCGAACATGGTTTCAGGGTTGCGGGACAACTTCCAGTTTGAGGGATACGAAGTCCTGACGGCGGCGGATGGGGTTGCCGGATTGCAGACGGCCTTGAATGAGTCGCCGGACATCGTTCTGCTAGATGTGATGATGCCGCGGATGAGCGGATTAGAGGTTTGTAAGCAGTTGAAATCGAAGAAGCCGTCCCTGCCGGTGATTATGCTCACGGCACGGGGGCAAGAAGTGGACAAGGTGGTTGGGCTGGAACTTGGAGCAGACGACTATGTGACGAAACCATTTTCGATCCGCGAATTGTTGGCTCGGGTGAAGGCGGTGCTGCGCCGGTCGAAGGCAAATTCCGGGGAGCAGGAAAATTATTCATTCGGCGATGTCGAAGTGAACGTACGTAGCTGCCAGGTGGTGAAGCAGGGCAAGATGCTCGATTTCTCAGCGAAAGAATTCGATTTGCTGAAATATTTTCTGGGTCACCCGGGAGAGACGCTGAGCCGGGACCGATTGCTTGAGGATGTTTGGGGATATGACCGATTTCCGACGACGCGAACCGTGGATGCGCACATCGTGCGTCTTCGGCAGAAAGTGGAACCGAAACCGGAAGAGCCACGGTTCATTCTGACCGTACATGGAACGGGGTACAAATTTGTCAACTAATTGTGTAGCGCGAAGCATACCCATGGAAAATGCATTGCCAATCCGAAGTGCAACTGGCGGGGCAAGACTGTCGCGGGCGGATGATGAGGCGCTGATCCGGGCGGCGCAGAGTGGCGATGCGGCGGCTTTTGAAGAATTGGTGCGGCACTATGAACGTCCGGTGCTGCGATTGGCAGCGCACCTGACGGGATCGCAGGAGGACGCACAGGATATTTATCAGGAAGCGTTCCTGCGGGCATACACGAACCTGGCGCGGTTCCGGTTTGAGTGTTCGTTCTACACGTGGATTTACCGGATTGTGAGCAATTTGTGCATTGATCATCTGCGGAAGAAGGCACAGCGTAACCGGGACATGACGACAACGCTCTCGGCAGATGGAGAAGAAGAATCCGTGCTGGATCGGGTAGCAGATGACCGGGCGGGGGCGAGCCCAGAGCGGAATTTGATTGGCGGCGAGGTGAGGCGGCACGTGGTACGGGCGCTAAAGCGACTTTCTCCGCGAGAGCGGATGGTGTTTGAGCTGAAACACTATCACGGGATGCGCCTGCGCACGGTGGCGGGCATTCTGCACACGAGCGAAGGCACAATTAAGAACACGCTCTTCCGGGCGACTCATAAGCTGAGGGGAGAGCTGGCGGAGTTGAGGTAGAGGGCTGGGTTTCGCAAGTGCGGTGAGGTATCCTGACACCTCCCATGGGTTCCTGCGTTAATCATCAACAAAAGCAGATTCCTGCGCACATCCTCGCCGCTGTCGCGGCCGCGGATGGCTCGGAATGACAATGTGGTTGGGGCCGCTGCTGAGACTTGCCAACCGACCGACCGTTTAGGACTCCCACTTGGAAGAAATTGCGGAAAGAGCGACAATAATAAGTCGCCTTTGGGACGGGTATGCCCCATAGCAACGCCTATCCCTTAGTAAGCTAGTCCCGGCCGTTTATCGCGACGCCGTATCCGGACGATTTCTTATATAAATCGAACCTCTTTAGAACGAATATTCATATCGCATCGGGGAGAAGTTATGTCCAGTGCAACGATAGAAGTGGAACGCGCCGGCAGCGAGCCCAGGAATCGAAAGCTCGCGTCCTGGGTGGAAGAAGTGGCGCAGCTGTGCAAGCCGGAGCAGGTGTACTGGTGCGATGGCTCGGTGGACGAGTACGCGACGATCATCCGGCGGATGATACTGAGCGGCACGGCGATCCCGCTGAGTGAGGAAAAGCGGCCACATAGCGTGCTGGTGCGATCGAGTCCGGGCGATGTGGCGCGAGTCGAGGATCGGACCTATATTTGCGCACGGACGAAGGATGAAGCTGGGCCGACGAACAATTGGGAAGATCCGGCAAAGATGAAGGAAAAGCTGAGGGGTTTGTATACCGGGTGCATGCGCGGGCGGACGATGTTTGTGATTCCGTACTGCATGGGGCCGATTGGGTCGCCGATTGCGAAGATTGGGGTTGAGATCACGGATTCGCCATACGTCGTGGCTTCGATGCACATTATGGCGCGGGTGGGAACGAGGGTACTAGAGGCGCTGGGAGAAGACGGGGAATTTGTGCGTGGGCTGCATTCCGTAGGCATGCCGATGGGGCCGGAAGACCGAGATATTCCATGGCCGTGCAATATGGAGCACAAATACATCTGCCATTTTCCGGAGACGAGGGAGATTTGGTCGTACGGTTCCGGCTACGGTGGAAATGCGCTCCTGGGCAAGAAATGCCATGCCTTGCGAATCGCTTCGGTACAGGCGCGCGATGAGGGCTGGATGGCTGAGCACATGCTCATCCTGAAGATGACGAGTCCGGGGGGGAAAGCGAAGTTTCTGGTGGCGGCATTTCCTTCGGCGTGCGGCAAGACCAACCTTTCGATGTTGATTCCGACCATCCCCGGATGGAAGGTGGAAACCATCGGCGATGACATTGCATGGATGAAATTTGGAGCGGATGGGCGGCTGTATGCGATTAATCCGGAACATGGATTTTTTGGTGTTGCTCCGGGGACGAGCTACAAAACGAACCGCAACGCCATGCTGACCGCGACGCATGACGCGATTTTCACAAATTGTGCGATGACTCCGGACCGCGATGTGTGGTGGGAAGGCATGAGTGACGAGAAGCCGGCGGAGTTGACTGACTGGCTGCGGCGAACATGGACACCGAATTCTGGAAGGAAAGCGGCGCATCCGAACGCGCGGTTTACGGTTCGCGCGGCGCAATGCCCTTCGATTGCGCCGGAATGGGAAGACCCCAACGGTGTTCCGATTGATGCGATTTTGTTTGGCGGTCGGCGGGGCGGGGTG
>JBEKTR010000138.1:0-9746 GCA_049515835.1 Terriglobales bacterium | reverse complement strand
GCGAAACCCTCCTGCTGCTGAAGCCCTTGAAACGATGACAAAGGGAAACTCGCGGTCGTCGTGCAGGGGCTTCCGCAATAGACGATGCCACTCGAATCGATGTTCGTAAGAGAATTCCTTGAGGGGCCGTGGGAGCGTTATGCGAACATGGGATCCTTCGACTGCGGAGACTTATTCGCAAGCGAATAAGTCTCCTTCGCTCAGGATGACAGGTGGTGAGGATTGTGGAGATGCGCGCAAGATCCCTCGCCCGCGATGAAAAGCGCAGCGCTCGGGATGACAATGTTCATCAAAATTGGCGCTGTTTATAAAGCATTTATAGGTGCAAGCACCGCTCGATATAGTCCTTTCTGCGATCCAAGTAACTGCCCTTTGGTACCCCCACCCTGTCCTAAAACGCCTTTGCCTGGGCGCAACCCGGCAGGCCAGAATAGGGTTTCAAAGCAACTCACTTCGTGCAGAACTGAGGACAGAACCTAGAGATGACCCTCGCAACCCAGATTTCCCATCGAAAAGTGGCGGCCCGCACGGCCCTGGTGGACCTGAAAGACAGCTCGCGGCTGATTTTGTCGGAATGCTTCCGGCAGTTTGGCATTGAAAGCATCCCCCTGAACGGGAAGGCGGCGGACCGGCTGCAAAAAGAGAAATTTGACGCATGCGTGTTGAAGTTGGCTCCCGGGGCAGAGACTGTGATGGACGTCGTGCGCAGCTCTCCGTCGAATAACCGCATGGTGATTTACGGCGTCGGTGGGAGCGTGCAGGACGCCATGAAATTTTCGAAATATGGCATTAACGCCGTGTTCAATGAACCGCTGGAGCGGCAGACGGCGCTCAAACTCGTGCGTTCGACGCAGATGCTGGTGCTGCATGAGTTCCGGCGCTACGTGCGGGTCCCCGTGATCACCGAAATCTCGATGACTGCGGGAGAAAAAAGTTTTATCGCCACCAGCCTTGAGATCAGTTCAGGCGGAATGTCGCTGAAGTCGGGGGAAATAATGAGCCCCGGCCAAGCAGTGGAAATTTCCTTCGCGCTGCTGACCTTGCCACGGTTGTGGGTGAAGGGTAATGTCACCTGGCGGAATCAGGCGAAAGGGACATTTGGTATTCGCTTCGATGCCCAGGACGAGCGGCGAAGAAAAATCCGGCAGTGGGTGGAAGCGTACTTGGAGAATTAGGGCGTCAGTTCGTAAACGACGCCATCGTCTTCGGGTCCGCCGTAATAAGTAGTGCCGTAGAGCGCAGGCCCTTGGCCGTATAACAGATTCCCATCAGGAATCGAACCTTCTTGATATTCGAAGTCGTACAGATTCGTTAATTTTCCACTGGGTCCGATCTCGAAAATGTTTCCGTGCGAATATGCGCCGCCGTACCCGGTAGTTCCATAGATTTTTCCACCCTTGAGAAAAAGGTTCGCCATGGGGTTTGCGCCATCGTTATCATTAAACTCGATACCATCCAATTGTCCATTTGGGCTTAGTCGAAATGCGCCGCCGCATCCTTCTGGCGGGTTTCCGCACAAACCCTTGTCTCCTCCGATAGAGGTCGTACCGTAGATATTGCCCGAGGAATCGAGGGTAACTCCAGAGGCCGGGTTGTAGCCATAAGTGTATGGAGGTTGGAATGCGGTGAGCACACTTTCGGTCCAACTGGAAGAACTATGAGTCAACTTGAAAACCGTACCGGCATTGTATGTCGAGCCGCCATAGGTCGTTGTGCCGTATAAATTCCTGGACGAATCGAGAGTGACGGCGACGGGTGTCTTTCCGTCCAAGCAAGCACTTCCAGATGGACAAAAACTGTATAAATTTATGTAACTCCATCCAGCGGAACCTCGGGCTAGCTCAAATACCGTTCCCCCGGAGGTCGAATTACCGCCATCGTAGGTAATGCCATATAAGTTCCCCTTAAGGTCCATTACAAGCGGACCGGCAGGTTGAAAACCGTCTGAACAAACTCCAGAATTGATCTGAGAACAAAATGTGTAGATAACACTCTCTGTCCATGCGCCGCCACGAACTGAAGGCGGGGACAACTCAAAAACTACGCCGCACCCAATGTAAAAGCAGTCGGATGATGTAATACCACCAGTGGTCGTGGTCCCGAATAGATTGCCTTTCGAATCGATGACGATGCCACCTTGAGGATTAGACCCATCAGGACATCCCGGAATTTGGCAGAAGCTATAGAGAACTGTTTCCACCCAGGAGTCGCCGCCATTGGGTGACAGCTCAAATACTACGCCAACTCCTGTGCCGCCCGGTCCCGTCCCACCGGAGGTAGTCGTTCCGTATAAATTACCCGCTTTATCAAGTGCCAGACTTCCGGATGGATTTGCACCGTCATGCATGTCCAAGCCTTGAAAGTTATACAGGACTGTGTAGTTCTGCGCAGTAGCGAACATCGAGCTGCATAGTACAAACAACAGTACGCGGGGCATGGGATCGGTCATTTGGAACTCCTAGTCATCAGACGCGGCCAGTTTATATGAAGCATAAGGAACATGAATAGGTTGAGTCTGGTTCACGCGATATCCCTCCCCCTTGGCAGTGGCGAGGGCCTTCGGAAATGACAAGATGAAAGAAGTGAAGATTAATGACTTATCAGCGTGACCTGGCTGGTGATGCAGACCCAGACGCCGTTGCGGTAGATCCACGTATCGGCGAAGCGCTCGCGGCGCTGGTAGGGTTTGCCTTTTTCCGTCCCCTTGACGCGATAAATTCCGGTAACGACAGCGGCGTCGCCGAAGACGCGTGCGGTCATGGATTCGTTCACGCCCTGTTCTTCTTTGGAAGTTGTGTCTTTCAGGCTGGCGAGGTATTGCGCCTTGTTCCAGACGGCTCCGTCATAACGGATGTACACGAGCGAATCGTCGAGTAAAGTTTGCAAGGCCTTGAAGTCGGCGTGCTCTTCGGCCTGGGCCCAGGCGTTTTCCATGGCGAGAATTTTCGATTCGTTCGCGGAGTTGGTTTGCGCCGAGCAGTTTAAGGCGGCCAAGAGCAGCACCGCGATGGAGAGTGTGGCAACGGCCCGCATGGCCTCAATGTAGCAAAAAGCAGGAAAGCGCAGAAGACTTAAGGATGGTACGGGCGAATGCTTATTTGGGATCGCTCCGAGGGTTTCGTCGCGGACCGTACGAGGAAACCAGACGGGCGACCACCACGGCGACGAAGAAGATGCCAAACATGGCTTCGAGGCCAGCGACGATGCGGACGTAGGGATTAACCGGCGCAATCCTGCCATAGCCCACCGTGGAAAGGGTCACCATGCTGAAATAGAGAAGCTGGCTGGTATCCGTGACGCTGATGGATTGAGTGAAGGCATTGTCCAGCGTACGGTTGAGAATCCAATAGAGCTGGGAGAAGGCAATCGCGATAATCAAGTAGCTGATGAAGGCTTCGGAGACGACGTTGCCGGTGACGGCTGGTATGGAATTGAAACGGTCGAGAATGGCCCACAGAACCGCGCAGGACAATAGGAACCCTGTCACCGGCGCTATATGGGAATAGCTATGCCCGGGGGCGAAGGCCTCGACCAAGCGTGCAACTATCCAGAGGGCAGCCAGCGGTAGCACCAAAATATAGACAAAAGCTTTTTCAGCCATGTAGCTCACGCCCGCGAGCAAGGCAAGCAAAAACAGAATTGCGATCACACCTCCGGCATGGGGATGCGTGTCGGCCAGCGGCGACGCAATCGTCAACGCTAGGAACACGAGCAATAGCAATTTGGAGCGGTGCGCTCGAATAAAGTCAGTCAAGGTTTTCATTGCGTTCGGGAAATCATATTTCTTTCTGTGGGCGAAATTCTATTACGAAGCGCTGAGATTTGTACGCACCGGTATTTTGCCGCCTTCCTGTAGAATTGAGATATCCCTATGGCTGGCTCCTCTCAGCTGATTCAGATTGAACTTGGGCCTCCGGTGCGGCAGCCGAAGCCGAGCTGGCTGCGGGCGAAAGCGCCGGTCGGCGAAAATTTTCATGAGTTGAAGAAGCTGGCGCGAGGGTTGGGATTGCATACGGTGTGCGAATCGGCACAGTGCCCCAACATTGGCGAATGCTGGAACCACAAGACTGCGACCTTCATGCTGCTGGGCGATATCTGTACGCGGCGCTGTGGGTTCTGCGCGGTGCCCAAGGGGCGTCCCGAAGCGATTGATTTGGATGAGCCGCGACGCGTCGCCGAGGCGGTGGCGACTTTGGGATTGAAACACGCCGTGGTGACCAGTGTGAACCGCGACGATGACAACGTTGGCGGAGCGAAGATTTTCGCTGAGACGATCCGCTCGATTCGTGAGATGACGCCGGGTTGCCGGGTGGAAGTGCTGATCCCTGACTTTCAAGGGCTCGAAGAACCGTTGAAGATTGTTCTCGACGCCAAACCCGATGTGCTCAATCACAATACGGAAACGGTGCCGCGGCTCTATCGCGCGGTGAGATCGGGTGCTCGTTATCAGCGGACATTAGATTTGCTGGAAAATGCCAAGAAGCTTTCGCCGGGAATGGTGACGAAATCAGGCGTGATGGTGGGCATCGGCGAGAGCACGGATGAGTTGATTGAGGTCTTCCGCGATTTAGGCGGGCGCGGCGTAGATATTTTAACGGTCGGGCAGTATTTGCGGCCGTCGAAAGATCATCTGCCAATGACGCGATATTACGAGCCCGAAGAATTCGTCCATCTGAAGAAGGAAGCGCTCAAGTTCGGCTTCCGCCATGTGGAATCAGGGCCGCTGGTGCGGTCGAGCTATCACGCGCACGAGCAGGCCGAGGCCACTCGGCCGGTTAACGTCATTTAGGCGTCAATTCACCTCAACAGCAGGTTCCTCGTCGCTGTGCCAGTAGGGAAGCGAGCCAATCGCGCGATTGTTGGGACGCAGAAGCCGCGTCCCCTCGCGCGGCTCGCCCAAGTTCTTCGACTCGCGCAAGAACGGCGCTCGCTCAGGATGACAATGTGGTTAGGTTCCCGCAGAGTTAGCGGTTATTCGCGTAGAGCCCTGCCGCGATCACAACGCTCATCAATAAAAACATCGCAGCATAGCCGCCATCCGGTACAGGGAAGGGTGGACTGGGAGGCGTTGGCGGAACTGGAGGGTGCGATGAGCTTGGGGGATGAGGCTTGGCGGTAACGCAACAGCCACCGCTGTGAGGCGGAATTACGACAGGATATGTGGGAGGGCCACCGGCGACCGTGACCGGCGGGAGCGCTGGCGGAGGTCCTATTGCTGTCCCACCCGACTGTTCGCTATAAGCAGTAGGCTGAGATGACTTCTCTGCCAGGACTTCTGTGGGCGGTGCTGCCTCAGCGGCTGGAAGTTCCGCTGGGCCGAGGAGTGTGACATCAACCGGCTCCGAGGGCGCTTGCGGCGTGAAGGAAACCTGATTGCCGCAGAGAGCGCGAATCATGTAGAAGCCATCGGTAAGAATCAACTCGCCGCGATGCAGCGTGATGCACTTCTGCGTCCAGTTGATTTTGCCGTCCTTGCGGAAAGAGACGTAGGCGCAGGCGTCTTTCTGCAAGACGACGAATTTGGCATGGCGAAAATCGAAAGCCTGAAAGTGCCGGGCAATTTCAGCATTGCCGGTCATGGCGAGGCGCAGATCGTCGGGCGCATGTACGCCGTAGGGAATGACAGAGTAGGCATAATTGACGCGCTTAACGGCGTGAGGTCTTGGCGTCGCGTATTGCTGAGGGGGCGCGGTATTTTGCGCTCCAGGCGCGGGATGCCTAAAGGCGCGAAGTCCGATGCCCACGCCTATACATAACATAACGGTTAGCAACAGGAACGAACGGAAGCTCAATTTGAATCCAGTGAGTCGGGACGCGCGCGAAGGCCCCTGTGCCTGCAATCGATCCAAGAAATGAAACCTCATATTTATTTAGCGGAACTACTGGAGGAGGGCTGAAACAGGCTACTGACGCCGTATTGATAGATTAGCAGATTTTCGCGGACAGGGAAGAGGATGTTCCCAGACGACCTAGGTAAGAAAGACTCTATTCGTGTTGCATTGGTGGGACGAATCTCTACAAATTTTTACAACAACATTTGGTCACGATTTATGCATCTTACCCGTCTATAGAGAGTAAGAGAACGTTGAAGTGGAGGTGTAAGGTGGGAATCGCAACCAGCATCAGCAGCGAAATCGGCGTGGCACACAGCAGCAGCGAGAATCTTCATGTGCAAGGCGTGGTCAAGGCGGCGCATGAGGAATTGAGGCAGCTTATCCGGCAGCGGGCCGAAATTATGAAGCGCATTGGCACGCTGAAACAGACGATTGTGGGCCTGGCGAACCTTTTTGGGGATGAGGTACTCGGCGACGACCTGCAAGAAATCATGGACCGCAAAACGAGCGAACGGCAGCCGGGATTCACGCGGATGTGCCGCACAGTGTTGATGGAAGCGGGACAGGCACTGAGTGCCCGGGAAGTTTGCCAACAGATTCAGGAGCGCAGTCCGGCGATCATGCAGCGGCATAAAGATCCGCTGGCTTCGGTGACGACCGTGCTGAATCGGCTGGCTGAATACGGCGAAGCGCAGAGCGTGGTGCGGGAAAACGGGCGCCGGGCATGGGTTTGGGCTTCGGAACGGAGCATGTCAGAGCGAAGCAGGTCAGAGCGCGCCATGCCGGAACTAGAACACAGTCACACCGCCAAGCACGCGATCGCGTAAATTTCTACCACTGCGCACAAACGACGGCCTCACATCGAATGGATGTGGGGCCTTGTTTTTGCAGCAAGCTCTACTCCGGAGGCAGCAACATTCCTTTTTCAAGATGCCGGGTGATACGGGCGTAGGTGGCCGCGTGCGGATCGTGGGTGACCATCACGACGGTTTTCTTGAAGTCTTCATTCAGGCGCTTGAGAATCTCGAGGACTTCCGTGGCGGAGTGGCTATCGAGATCGCCGGTGGGTTCGTCGGCGAGCAAGAGAGTTGGGTCGCTGGCAATGGCGCGCGCGATGGCGACGCGCTGTTCCTGTCCGCCGGAGAGTTGCTTGGGCAGGTGATGTACGCGGTCTTCGAGACCGACGAGCTTCAGCGCGGTCATAACGTGGTCGCGGCGTTGGGCGGCGTTGAGTTTGGTCAGCAAGAGCGGCAGTTCCACGTTCTCGAAGGCGGTGAGAACAGGAATGAGATTGAACGTTTGGAAGACATAGCCGATGTGCGTGTTGCGCCAGTGGGCAGATTGAGAATCGCTGAAGCGAAAAACATTTTCGCCGAGCACGAGCAATTCTCCGCTGGTGGGTCGATCAATGGCGGCAATCATGTTAAGCAGCGTGGTCTTACCGGAACCCGAAGGCCCCATCAGCGCCATGAATTCGCCGGCGGCGATGTCAATGGAGACATCGTCGAGGGCTTTGACTTCGAAGGCGTCGCGCTTAAACACCTTGCTGACATTCCTTACCTGAACAACTTTGGTTTGGGTTGCGACGTTGCTGGCAGTGGTTGCGTTCATAACTAGGATTGCCCCTTCAATTTGATCTTGTCGCCATCTTTGAGATTGGCCGGTCCGGCAGTGATGACGTTTTCGCCGCCAACCAGGCCGCTGACTAAAACTCCGCCGCTCCGCTGCGAAAGAATCTGCACTTCACGCATGAGGGCCTTGCTGTTGAATGCGATAAAGACAACTTTCTTGCCGCCGATATCGCGGATTGCATTGGTGGGAACGAAAACGCCGGTCGGACCGGATTTCACTGTCTTGTCTTCAGGCGCGAGGAATTTGACGGTCGCGTTCATATCAGGCCGCAGGTAGCTATCCGGGTTTAGGATTTGCACTTTCACCTGCACGGTGGCTTTCTGCCGGTTGGCCTCGGGAGAAATCTGGGCGATTTCGCCTTGGTATTTGCGATCGGGATAGGCGTCGAGGGTGATAACGCCCTTTTGATTCTGTCCAAGCTTCGAGAAGTCGTCTTGCGCAATGTCGAGCTCGACCTGAATATCATTCAAATCCGCGAGTGCCACCACCGAGCCTTGCGGACCGCCTTCGGCGGCGCTGGCGAATTGCGCAGTAATCAACTCGCCTTTCTCTGCGGTGCGTTCCAGGATGGTGCCGCTTACGGGAGCGCGGATTACGGTGGCGTCGAGAAGCGTCTTAGCATAGTCGGCCTGACCTTTTGCCTGCTCGTAAGCTCCTTTGGCCCGAGCGATTTCTTCCTGGCGCGGCCCGATCTTCATCAACTCAAAACTCTTGGTAAGAGAATTAACTCGTTGCTGATCGGCTTCGTATTTTGCGGTCGCGTCGTCGAATAGTTGTTTGGAAACGACTCCCTGCGCCCAAAGAGCTTTGGTACGGTCGAGTGTGGCTTTATCGTCTACAAGTGTGGCTTGAGCTTCGTCGAGATTGTGCTGCGCCTGATCCACTTCCTGTGGGCGCGACCCGTTCTGCAACTCTTCTAAGTATGCGCGGGCGCTGTCGGCAGCGCCTTTGGCCTGTTCGTATTGCGCCCGGAATTCTTCGTCTTGCAGGCGTACCAGAACTTGATCCTCTTTGACCCGGTCACCTTTCTCTACGCCAATCCAGGCAACCAATCCGGTGACCTTGGAGTTCACGTTGATTTTGTGATGGGCTACGACATATCCGCTGGCGGAGAGAACAATGCCGCCGACGTCTGCGCTTTCGGCGGTGGCGCGAGCAGTTTCAACTTCGGGAGTGTCGGAAGAGAAAAGACGGACACCGAGGGCGATAATTCCGAGAAGGATGACCACTGAGATCCCAATGACGATGGAGCGGCGAGCCCAAGTTGGGCCTTCGCCATCGGAGTGGCGAGCGGAGCGGTCAATCTGTAAGCCTTGCAGGTCGTGATGTTTGGCGTCAGTCGGCATTTTTGGCGTCGTCGTTCTTCATGAGTCGTTCATCTTTCTCTTTCCTTACCAGCTCGAAGCTACTCGCGCAACGCGGCCAGGATGTCTCTTCTTGAGGCTTGCCAGGCAGGTGCGATGCCGCCGACTAATCCCATAAAGACGGCGAAGATCACTGCGCCGCCAATTACAGCGGGCGTCATCCGCAGGCTAAATACAATCTCGCTGAAAGTTACAGCGTTAGACGTGCCGGTCGTCATTCCGTCGAAGGGAAGCATCAAAATGATGCCGACGGCGGCGCCGAGCAGCGACAGCACGACTGATTCAAAAACGAAAGACGTAAGAATGCTGGGCCGGGTAAAGCCGATGACGCGAAGTGTGGCGATTTCACGTGAGCGGTAAGCCACTGCCGCATACATGGTATTCATGGCGGCAAAACTCGACCCGATGGCCATGATGATGGCGACCATAATTCCCACAAATTTAATGGGAGCGCCGGAGCTGGTTTGCTTTGCGTAGTACTCGGGCTCAAGCAGGCCATCCATTTTCAAGCGCTGGTCGTCGCTGACGCGATGTTTGAGGGCGTCCGCGCTCACAGCGTCAGTGGCGCGAAGGTAGGCGGACGAATAGCCACCCTGTCGGTCAAAGTCAGAGGCCATTTGATTAACGTCGCCCCAGATTTCCGATTCGTAGGCATTGCCGCCCGCATCAAATACGCCGACTACGGTCCACGGGCCTTTGCCGAACTGGATGGTATCGCCGACACTGGCGTGGGAAAAGCGCTTCTGAATGGAATCGCTGACCACGACTTCGCGCTGGCCGGGCGTGAACCAGCGGCCTTCCTTGAGCTTTACGCCGGGCCGCATTTCGAGGCCATCGGGCATCATGCCGCGCACAGTCACATTGACTTCGCCCGTGCCATCTTTGCGCGGCAGGACGATGACGACGACGAGCTCCG
>JBEKTR010000137.1:0-9868 GCA_049515835.1 Terriglobales bacterium | reverse complement strand
TGGATAGATCCAGTTCGACAAGCGGCAGCGACTCCGCATACTCATAGCTACCGAGAATTGCGCCATAGATTTCGCGGCCTTCAATATATTCCTCGATCAATGCCGGGCAGTCGAATTCGTCTTGGATGTATTCGATGCGTTCCATCATTTCTTTAATGCTGTCCACAACGGCGCCCGCGTCAATCCCTATGGAGCCATCCTCCCAGAGCGGTTTGACGATGAGCGGGAACTTAATGTCGTGAGCGTGATCAATTTTTCCGCGATATGAAGTTGCAAAATACGGGCTGCGGATGCCATGGAAGGCAAATAACTTCTTCGCTAGAGCCTTGTCTTGCGCGAGCAGGCAAGCGTGAGGACCGGCTCCAGTGTAGGGAAGGCCTAACAGATCGAGATAGGCCGCGATGTTCGTGTCTTTCGTGTCATCGCCCGCGTAGGACTCGGTCAGGTTAAAAACTAGATCGGCGCCGCATTTTGCCAACGCCAATAGTGATTGCGAATTGCCATCGAGTACGTGATAAAAGGGCTCATGGCCCAATTTGTCGAGTGCCTGGGAAATTTCTTCGCGATCCTCTAATTCTTTCTTTTTCTCTTTCTTTTGCTTCGAGCAACGCTTTTTCTTCGGAACGACTTCTTCCTCAACTGTCTCGGCCCAGGCGGGGTCTTGCCAATCATCGTAAAGGACGGCGATCTTCAGTTGCTTGGTCATGGCAGCACAAACTTTCCGCGTGCCATATGGCTCATCGCCAGGGTAGCGGCGTAGGCGGTGATGTTTGCAAGGTGTTCTTCTTCACGTTCTTTGTCGGCCAATAGTCCCATTTCCCCAATGCGCTTTTCAATGACAGCCAGCAACCGCTTGACAAGTGGACGCTGCACACCCGTCCAATACGCAACTTTATCGACGATGAGCTTCTGATTCTCGTGTAGCAGCGTTTGCGCTAAACGCGACGTTTTGCGCCGCTTGGAAGCGTTGAAGATATCGGAAAGGTCTGCATCGAGTGCGAGATCCACCAGAGGAATCTCCTGTGATGTTCGCTGATAAAACTCACCCACCGTCATTTCCATTTCATCCACGGTGATGTCAGTCTGGCCCCGCCGCCGGACAGGATCGGAGTTGCCCAGCTTGCGCGCGATGCGATCCATGTAGCGCAATTTGGGCATGGCTCCCCATCCGCGATATTTCTTTTTCCATCCTGAGCGTGGAGTCAGCCACACGGCGAATGTTTCAGCAAAGTCTTCATCGGGGTGCTTTTGCGCGTACCAACCGGCCATATGGCGGACATAGTTCTTGGAAAAGGGAACCGGTCGGTAGTCGTCATGGTACGGGCGACGAAACGATCCGAATAACGCCTTCCATTCCTCTGTCCGATGAAGGCGATACGCATAATTGAACGCGTGACCGGCCTCATGGCGTAGATACATCATGATTTCGCGGGAATCCTCAAGGTCGTTGACTTCTTTTTCCAGTTGCGAAAGGTCCGGGCGCGCCAGGTAAAACGGAATGCCGATCACCGGCTCGCCTGACGGACAGCCCCACTCGTCACTGAGATAGCAGGCGGGGCGGAACTTGCTCAGCTTCTTGAGTTCCAGTTCCTGATACAGGCGCTGTACGAAGCGCTCGAGAGGCGAGCCTTCGATCTTCAAGCTAAGGTCTTTAATCGGCGTCGAAAGTAGCGCTTCTGAAGCCGGTTGCGATTTAAGTGTTTCGTGCATTTGGGCGCGGCAAAACAGGGCAATGCTGCCGCATGCAAAGACAATGGGCAGTCACATCCTGGTTCAACGCTAACAAAGAGGAGTTCGAAGACGAAAGTTACCGGAGTTACTGTGGCTTTGCTTAAGCCGCGTTGATTTTGGGAGGAGAGTTTGCTGGTCTGAGCTTGACGGAGATTTCCAGCATACGATGTTTTACGTAGCCGTCCTCAGAAAGATGACCGGCCGCGGTCGCGTGATCTTTGTTGTGCACGAGTTTATCAACTGGGCGGCGCTTGCCGAAATTCGGGTCGAGTTCGGCGCAAAATCCGCAATCATGTCCGTTGCGCGTTTCGCTCACCTGCGGTCTGCGGTGCATGAAATCCATAGAGCTCCCCTAGGGAGAACGGGATTAATAGTAGTAGGTTATCGGAAACACAACACATATACCATGCTCCCTCCATTTTAGTTGAGGATTGTCTGTGAATTTCCCGGCAGAAATCCAGAAATCTTATCATCGTGCCCTCATTCCCAATCCATGTGCACGCAGTTCTACCGGCTGCTCACTGTAAGTGAAATTCACCAAATCCTTTATTTGCAGCAACTCGGTGATGGCGATAGCCGGAAGGAGGGCCGGAGGCCACGGCTTCCCGCTTTTTCTTTGGCAGCCACTATAATTCCGGCTGACACGGAGGCTGGAATGGTTTCGCGAAGAAGATTTTTGCAATTTGGAGGAGCAGCCGTCGGGGCGATGGTTGCCAGTCAATCGCTAATTCTGGAGGCCGAGGCTCGCTCTGCAAGTCAGCGTTCCGGCGAGCCGCCGTCGTTTGCCAAGCTGCACTCGATGCGAAACGAGGCGAAGCCGATCACCGTGGAGGAACGTCATCGCCGACAGGAGCGGGCGCGGCAACTCATGGCACAGAACAATCTCGACGCCATCTTATTGATGGAAGGAACATCGTTACGGTATTTCACGGGAATTCGCTGGTGGGGTGGTGAGCGGTTATTCGCTATGGTTCTGCCCGCAAAGGGCGAGGCATTTTACGTTTGCCCGGCGTTTGAAGAGGGAAGAGCGCGGGAACAAATCAGTAACGCTCCCGGAGGAAGCCATGCCGATGTGCGAGTCTGGCAAGAAGACGAAAGCCCCTACGAGCGCGTGGCCCAGGGATTGAAAGATCGCAGCATCAGCACAGGGACTTTGGGTGTGGAAGAGACGACACGTTTTGTTTTTAGCGACGGCATCGCGAAAGCGTCGCACCAAACGAAGCTCGTCAGCGGAACTCCAGTGACGGCCGGTTGTCGCATGATTAAGAGTGAAAATGAAATTGCCTTGATGCGCCTCGCGGCGAGAGTGACGTTGAAAGCCTACGAGGCTGCGTATCGAGCATTGCAGCCAGGCATGACGCAACAAGATTTTTCGCTTCTGGTGGAGGGCGCGCACACGAAGCTCGGGTTCCCCGGCTCGGCTGATGTTCAGGTCGGGGAATATTCTGCGTTTCCGCATGGATCGGTTACGCCGCAAGTTATTCGCGAAGGAACGATTGTGTTGATGGATGGAGGGTGCAGCGTCGAAGGCTATCAATCCGATATTTCGCGGACGTTTGTTTTGGGCAAAGCGACCGACAAAGCGAAAGCAGACAAGATGAAAAAAGTTTTTGATATCGTGCATCGGGCGCAGGCGGAAGCGGTGAAAACGGCGCGTCCGGGACTGGAATGCGGCGCAGTGGACGCGGCGGCGCGAAAGGTGATCAGCGACGCAGGCTATGGCCCCGATTACAAATATTTCACCCATCGCCTCGGGCACGGTATGGGCATGGATGGGCATGAGTGGCCCTATCTTGTTCGAGGCAACTCGACGATTCTGGCAGCGAATATGACTTTCAGCGACGAACCGGGAATTTATATTCGCGGAGAATTTGGTGTACGCCTCGAAGATGACATGCACATCACCGAAAATGGGGCGGAGCTGTTCACGCCGCAGAGCCGGTCGCTCGAGGAACCGTTTGGTTCTTAGTCAGGGGTCTTTGCCCCAGACTTGGGTTGGCCTATTTGAGGTGGTTGAGGTGCCTGCAAAATCGTTCTAATGTTCCTTTAGGAACATTTTGTTAGTACGTTATTGTACGTACAAAATCACGCTAAATGATTGCAGGATAATGGCTTACGCGTTTGCGCTTGAATTCGCGAGTTCTCGGGGCTCTAAACTTAAGGCGTAATCCATGAGGCTACTCGGCGGTATGAGCGGTTCTGCAATTTCGCCTCGTCAGCACGAATCTCGTTTCCGCTGTAAATAGCGCTATGGAGGCATCGCAGTGCCACCTTTGCCAAGTACGTAATGGCGGGACGCCCGCCCGCAACCAAGAAGTTACGACTTGCCTTATTTTTCAGATGGATTAAAGGCGTGTCTGAAGCGTACGCTCAATTCATACTTGCGCGAGGTGTGCCATGATCTTGAGCCTGAAAGCGTCTTTTTGTGCGGCGCTCTTGTTGTGCCTGCTCGGGCTGGGGACACGGCCTCTCCTACACGCCCAAACTTTCAAGGTTCTTTACCTTTAGCGATGTATACGGATCCAGTCCCGACTCAGGCTTGATCTTCATGAACGGGAGTTTGTTCGGCACGACGAGCGGCTCCGTATTAGGAAGCCACGGATTCGTATATAAATTAGACGCGAATGGCGTTTTAACGTTAGTGTACCGGTTCATCGGTGGCGGGGATGGCACGAACCCGGTGGGCGTAATCGCAGGCCTGAACGGCACTCTCTACGGCGCGACGATGGAGGGCGGGGCGTACAACTTTGGCACTGTTTTCGAGGTGACCGAAACCGGGAGCGAGAGAGTTCTGCATAGCTTCGGCGCCGGTTTAGATGGAACCATTCCGCTAGCAGGTTTGGTTAGCGATGCGGCGGGTAATCTATACGGCACCACTGGAACGGGGGGTAATAGTGGTTACAACTCTGGCACCGTATTCAAGGTCGCTCCTTGCGGTGCGGAGACTCCACAATGTCCGGAGACGGTCATGTATAACTTCACGGGGCCCTATCAAACAGATGGCGCTTATCCGGTAGCGCCTCTGATCATTGATTCATCGGGCAACCTTTACGGTACAACTTCCGCTGGTGGCATCGGTAACGGAACAATATTTAAGGTGAATCCGGGCGGAGAGGAGACCGTGCTACACAGGTTTGGGATTGAGCCGGACGGAGCCTCACCGGAAGGAGGCTTGGTCCGCGACCGACAGGGGAACTTTTATGGCACAACCTTCCGCGGCGGTACTTATGGTTACGGCACTGTGTTCAGGATGGATGAGTCTGGTGATGAAACCATTCTGTACAGCTTCGGGCAAAATGGTGACGGGCAAAATCCTGACTCGGGCGTAGTGCTAGATCAAGCTGGCAACCTCTACGGCACCACCTCCGCCGGCGGCGCTTACCTCGGCGGCACCATATTTGAGATAGACATCAACGGCATTGAAACCGTGCTGCACAGTTTCAACATCATCCCCGACGGAATACATCCATCGGGCGGGTTACTGATGGACGCCAAGGGCAATCTCTACGGCACTACCTCAGGTGGCGCGTATTACAACTGGGGAACAATATTCGAACTCACTCCCTAGTGAAAAACAGCGCACCTTGTTTTGTACCTCGGTTTTCCACAGCCGCAACGCTCCGTCCTATCCGCATTGCAAGCGAAAAATAAGCGAAAGAATAAAGAGAGCAAATACCACATCTTGCGGTCACCGATTCAGTTAGCCACAATTTACTGCGCTTTCTGATTTCGGCTCTCTTTACACTTCTATACCTTGAAGTTTCTTATTGACAATAAAAGGGTTAGGCGTAAGATGTGGTTGAAAGTGGTAGAAAGTGGTCGGCAGGGAAGCGGCAGTGGGTTGGTAGAGGCCAGAGTGGAACTAAAGTCTGACACCCCACAAAACGACCCTAAAAAGCTAGATCCGACTGACATTTTGCCTCTTTTACCTCCCCTGTTCTTCGTAAGTGCTGTCGCAGTTGCCAGACGATTATTCCACCCGGTAACGGGCAAAACACATGTTTCGCGGCAATCACCCAACTCGCGTGGACGAAAAGGGGCGACTCAAAGTCCCCATCGAGTTCAAGCGCGTCATCGACGAAAAGTATGGGGCGGAGAAATTCTACATCACGAGTCTCGATGGGAAGGTTGCTCAAGTGTATCCCTTCGAGGAGTGGGAACGGATCGAGCAGAAGCTGGCGGCGCTCTCGACGTTCAATCCCACGAAGAAAAAGTTTTTGAGCCGGGTGAATTATTACGGGCAAGTGGTCGAGATGGACGGCCAGGGCCGGTTGCTGATGCCGCAGTTGTTGCGCGAGTCGGCGCAGATCAAGGGCGAAGTGGCGGTGATGGGCAACCTGACTTATCTCGAAGTGCGCAATCTGGAAGCCTTGCAGAACGAGATCGAACAGGAGCAATTCACGCCTGACGATGAGAAGACGCTCGACGAACTGGGCATCTAGTCAGCCCCAGCGAACCGAAAAGCGTGGTTCGCCGGGGGCCCCAAGATATGGGCGAGGGTTTAACAAATACCCCTCAGGGGGTTGGACGTGGAAGTGGTCACGTTCCAGTTCTTTTACAAGAAGCGATCGAATTTCTAGCCATCAAGCGCGATGGAACCTATTACGACGCAACGGTGGGCTTGGGCGGGCACAGTTTAGAAATCGCAAGACGCCTAAGCGCAGCGGGACGTTTGATTGCGGGCGATAAAGACCCGGCGGCGCTCGAAATTGCGCAAGCGAAGTTGAGCGGGGTTTCGCCGACGGTGACGCTGAAGCAAGGTTCGTTTGCAGAAATCGCAAACGAACAAAAGACAGCGAGCCTCGACGGAATCCTGGCCGACATCGGCGTGAGCAGTTTGCAGTTCGATGATCCAACGCGCGGCTTTAGTTTTCAGGCGGAAGGGCCTCTTGATATGCGAATGAATACGCTGCAAGGGCGCACCGCCGAACAAGTGGTAAATGAGGTTGACGAGGTCACACTCGCCAACCTGATTTACGAATTCGGTGAGGAAAGGAGGTCGCGGAGAATCGCCAGAGCCATTGTCCGGTCGCGGCCGATACGATCTACCGCAGAATTAGCGGATGTCGTCTCAGCCGCGGCCCGGCCAATGAACCAGGCCGAACGTAGAATTCATCCAGCGACCAGAACTTTCCAGGCACTCCGAATCTTCGTAAACCAAGAGATGGATGAATTGCGGGGCCTGCTCGAAGCCGCCCCGCGCATCCTGAAGCCGGGCGGAAGGCTGGTGATTATCAGTTTTCATTCGCTCGAAGATCGCATTGTGAAAGACGCGATGCGCGATGGCGCAAAGCAGGGACTGTACCGGCTGCTGACAAAAAAGCCGGTGACAGCGAGCGAAGGAGAGATTGATCGCAATCCGCGTTCGCGCAGTGCGAAATTGCGCGCGGCGGAGAGAATTTGAAAGTTTGCCTTGGAGAAACTGCCAAGGATCCGGCACGCGGCGAACGTGCCGGAGAAGAAATCAGAAGAACGATTCCAGAGGTTCTGTGGTAGGAACCCAATTCTGGAGACGATGATGGAAGCCACGATTTACGAGGAATCGATGCACACAGGAACACTCATTGAAGAATTAATGGCGAAGGTGGATCAGGCCATGACGGGTACATCCCGCGAAAGACAGCAGGCGCGGTTTTTTGTCTGGGATACGGTTTCGCGGGAGCAGCACGCGGAAATGCAAAATAATCTTGCAGGGGTGGCGTAAATGTCAGCAGCAGCTCAGGGCGTGAATATTTCCCGACGTCGCAAACCTTGCTGGACGGGGACACCGGAAGTGTATTTTGCCAAGGCAATCGACAATTCCCGCCTGGTGAAAGTGGAGGATCCACGCCGCAAGAAGGAAATGAAGCATTTCGCTGTGGCCCTGTGCTGCCTGTTCCTGTTGGTAATGACCTATGCTTTGCAACATTTCAAAGCCATCGAATATGGCTACAAGATTGAAGCGCTCAAAAGCCAGCGCGATAGTTTGGGCGATTTGAGCCGGGCTTTACAACTTGAAGAATCATCGCTGAAAGATCCTGGGCGTATTGACACTTTGGCAAGGCAGTTCGGTATGGAGCCGCCGCAAGCCGGGCAAGTCATCCGTATGGACAGCGCGTCATCTGATGCGAGTGCTCCGGTTATGGCGAGCGTGACGCCAGTGTCGATGATTTCAGTGCGGTGAGTTCAGGCGTTCGGTTTGTATGCGGGGTGTTATCGGCGGCTAACGCTCAAACGGCGGGCCGCCGGTTTTGTCTCAGCAGCTTATGTAAGGACGATTCGTCGAGAGAACGATCATGGCCACGAACGCGGCGCGCAACAATCTGAGAATTTACCTGTTGGGAGGGTTGCTCATTGTATGGTGCTGCGGTATTTGCCTGCGACTGGTCCAGTTGCAAATCTTCGAATACGGGCAATTTGAACGCAAAAAGGACCATGAGCAGCAGCGCACGATCGAGCTGTCGGCCAAACGGGGCGTAATCTATGATCGCGCCGGCAACGAACTGGCGGGTTCGGAGGCGGTGAATTCGGTATTTGCCGTGCCGGTGCAGATCCCTGACCTTGCAGGTACGATTTCTCTAGTTTCTCGCATCACGCGTGATGATCCCCGCGAGATGCTGGCTCGGTGCCAGGCAGCAAAGACTTTCTGCTGGTTGGCAAGAAAGCCTGACGCAGAGATCTCGCAGCGCATTCGCGATTTACACCTCAAGGGCATTTATTTCCAGAAAGAATCCAAGCGCTTCTATCCCAAGCAGGAACTTGCGGCCCAGACCCTGGGCTACGTAGGCATGGACGATCGCGGGTTAAGTGGGATTGAACGCGAATACGACGACGAACTGAGCGGCAAAGCGGGCCGGATGTTGTTCTCGGTAGATGCCCGAAATAATTCTTTCAGTAGCATGGAGCAGCAGCCTGAGGCCGGACAAAACGTTGTTCTTACCATTGATCAACAGATCCAGTACATCGCGGAACGTGAGCTCGCAGTGGGCATGGCGGAGACGCATGCGATCAGCGGCACAGTCATTGTCGAAAACCCGCATACCGGGGAGATTCTCGCGCTGGCCAATCAACGAACGTTTAATCCCAATCGCACGCGAGAGATCACGCCAGCCAGCTTAAAGAATCACGCAGTTAGTGATATTTACGAGCCCGGTTCTACGTTCAAGCTGGTCACGATTTCGGCGGCGCTACAAGAGAAAGTCACGAATCCGAACGAAGTGTTTGACTGCCAGATGGGTTCGATCTTGTTTAATGGAATGCGGATTCGGGATAGCCACCCGCATGGGTTGCTCACGGTGACCGATGTTCTGGCGGAATCCAGCGATGTAGGTTCGATCAAGATTGCACTTCGCCTGGGTGAAGACCGCTTCTATAAATACATTCGGGATTTTGGATTTGGTCAGCAGACTGGCATCGAGTTGCCGGGAGAAACACGCGGCATGACGAAGCCGCTAAATCGTTGGTCGAAAGTCTCGATTGCTGCGATTTCAATGGGACAGGAAATTGGAATTTCTCCCATGCAGTTGGCCGATCTGATTTCGACGTTTGCAAACGACGGGGTTGCGGTTCCGCCCCGGATCGTGGCGGCGACGGTTGAGCCGCAAAGTACGCCGAAGATGGTGGCGTTTCATCCAGCGGAAGGCCGCCGTGTGATATCGAGCGAAACAGCCGCGGAAATGAAGCAGATGATGCGCAAGGTAGTTCTTGAAGGTACGGCGCGCAAGGCAATTCTCGTGGGGTATTCTTCTGCCGGAAAGACTGGAACGGCTCAGAAAGTTGATCCCGCGACGGGCGCTTATTCCCGCACCAAATATGTGGCCTCGTTCGCAGGGTTTGCACCCATTAATAATCCGGCCATCGTAGTCGCAGTGATTTTGGATTCTGCCGTGGGTCTACATCAAGGTGGTCAAGTTTCCGCGCCGGTGTTTCAGCGCATTGCACAACAGGTGCTTGAATATATGCATGTGCCGCACGACTTGGAATTGCCGGCTTCACGGCAGGTTCTATTGGCCCGGAATGGGATCAAGGACCAGGATTTGGATGATGGCCCGCAGGAGCATCTGGGCTCGATCGGAGTTCAGGAAGATCCCGGTGAAGCGCAGCCGACCACGGCAGCGACCAATGTAAATTCGGCCAATGCACCGTCAAGCGGGGTTAT
>JBEKTR010000136.1:0-9880 GCA_049515835.1 Terriglobales bacterium | reverse complement strand
CTTCCGGTTCTCGGTGGGTTACCCCCAAGAATTTGTTGAGAAAACAAGGGTTAAGGTGGGCGAAGGCGTCACGGGCATAGCCGCTCAGAAGCGGGAGGCCATACTGGTGGGTGACGTTTCGCAAGATCCCGAATACATATCCGCCGTACCTACGGCCCGGTCGGAACTTGCGATTCCGCTGATTGTGAAAAATCGGGTAATCGGCGTGCTTGACCTTGAATCTCCCCTCCCTCATGCCTTCACGGAGGAGCACAAGCGGCTGCTTACTCTCATTGCGTCTCGCATGGCTGTGGGCATTGAAAATGCGCGGCTTTACACACGTAGCTCGCGTCAAGCCAAGACTCTTATCCTGCTCAACGAGATTTCCCGCGAGCTCTCGTCTATTTTGAGTTTGGATGAGCTATTCAGCCGCGTTGCCGAACTGCTGCGCAAGCTCATTGACTATCAGATGTTCAGCATTCTTCTGCTTGATTCCACGGGAGAAAAATTGCAGCATCGCTTTTCGCTGCGCTTCGAAGAAAACATTCAGATCAAGAGTGACCGGCGCGTGGGCGTAGGAGTCATCGGCACCGCCGCCTTGAGCAAGGAAGCTGTTCTCGTTCCAGATGTAACCAGAGACCCCCGCTATATTATGGTGAATCCGGAGACGCGGTCGGAACTGGCTGTGCCACTGATCGACAAAGGCAAAGTCATCGGTGTTCTCGACTTGGAACATACGCGCCGCAATTTCTTCACGGATGACCATCAACGCACGGTTTCAACCCTGGCAGCACAGGTTGCTATTGCCATTGAGAATGCGAGATTGTACGAGCAAATTGCTCTCCAGGAAAGCCGCCTGGAACGTGACCTTGCACTTGCGCGCGAACTTCAGGTGCGGCTGTTGCCGCAGTCGCAGCCCCATCTTGCGCATTTGGAGATTGCTGCCAAGTTCATCCCGGCTCGTGCGATCGGTGGTGACCTGTATGACTTCGTAAACTACTCTCACTCGCGTACGGCAATTACGGTCGGAGACGTCAGTGGCAAGGGTGCCCCGGCCGCTATTTACGCGGCCTTGGTGAGCGGCATTCTGCGCTCGCACGCACCCATCGAGCCTGGGCCGGCGGAGATGCTCGCCGCTGTAAATTACTCGCTGGGCGAGCGCCGGATCGAAGGCCAGTTCGTTTCACTGATCTACGCTGTTTGGGATGACCACGACCGCACACTGCAAGTGGCCAATTCCGGCTTGCCGCGACCAATTTTCTGCCGCAACGGAAAAACTCAAGTGGTTGAAGCCACTGGACTTCCTCTGGGCTTATTCGATGACGCGGAATACGACGAATACACGTTTTATACGAAGCCAGGCGACGTATTCGTGTTCTTCAGCGACGGCATATTGGACGCAACGAACCGGGCCGGCGAACTATTCGGGCGCTCGCGAGTGGAAAAAATTGTGGAGCAGTGTCATAACGAATCCGTTGATTGCGTAGTGAAACGGCTGTTTGCCGCCGCCAACGAACACGCCGCCGGGATGGATGCTTTTGACGATCAAACCGTGGTTGCCATTAAAGTCGTTGAGAAAAGCGGAGACAAAAAAGAAAAAACAGGGCACGGAAAAAAGAAGTGACTCCTTCACGCAAGTTTCCGAAGGCCTCGCCCGCATTTCCCTACGTCACAGGCCGAAATGGGAAAGCCACCCTCTACTGCGGCCAAGTCCCCTTGTCGCGCCTGGCAGAACGCTTCGGCACGCCGCTTTATGTATATTCGGCGACGGAGATTATCCGGCGCATCTCGGCTTTCGAGGATGCGTTTGAGGCCGCGCCCCATACCATTTGCTATTCCGTCAAGGCCAATTCCAACCTAGCCATTTTGCATTTGCTGGCCAAACAAGGTTGCGGATTCGACATCGTTTCCGGGGGAGAACTGCAAAGAATCCAGCACGTGAGCCCGCACAGCATGAACATGATTGTCTTTTCCGGCGTGGGGAAGACGGCCGATGAAATCGAGGCGGCGCTAAAGGCAGGCATTCTCTTGTTCAATGTCGAGAGCGAATCCGAACTGGGGGTTCTTGCCGATAGCGCGGCCAGAGCGAGGCGACCGGCCCGGATTGCTTTCCGTGTAAATCCGGATGTTCCGACGGAGACGCATCCTTACATTTCCACAGGATTGCGGGAACACAAATTTGGCATCCCCATCACCGAAGCCACGCGCTTATACACACAGGCTTCGAAATCGGAGTGGCTGCAAGTGGCTGGCGTGAGCGTGCACATCGGCTCCCAAATCACAGAACCCAAACCATTCGCAGCCGCCATGGAGCGCGTGGCGAATCTCGTACTCGATCTGCGCGCCCTCGGCCACCGGATCAAATATGTGGATGCCGGGGGTGGGCTCGGTATTTCCTACACGAGCAGGTCCGCCGGAGATTTTGTCGAGGAAGTCGGTGCGTATGCGCGGGCTCTTTTGCGTCCCTTACGCGGTCTCAACATTCATTTACTGCTCGAACCGGGGCGTTCGATTATTGGCCCGGCTGGCGTCTTACTCACGCGCGTTACCTACCGCAAGAAGAACGGAGAAAAAAACTTCCTGGTCGTGGATGCCGGCATGAACGACCTGATTCGGCCTTCGCTTTATCAGGCCCATCATGAGATTGTGCCCGTCGATCTAAATCCGGAGGCCAAGCGGGAAATTTCTGACGTTGTGGGTCCAGTCTGCGAAACTGGAGACTTCTTTGCGCGTGATCGCGCGCTGCCCGAGGCCGAAGAAGGCGATCTCCTGGCGATTCTCGATACCGGCGCCTATGGAATGTCGCTGGCTTCCAACTACAACTCACGTCCGCGCCCCGCAGAAGTGATGGTGCAAGGCAAGATGTCGAAATTGATCCGTAAACGCGAGACTTTCCGCGATCTCATCCGCGGCGAAGAAGCACCTTCCTAGGTCTGGGTTCTAAATCTTAATGCCCGGATGCGTCCCAGACGAGTATTCCGCCGACAAACGTCTTTAGCACTCTTACATCGCGAATCTTATCCGGCGCGATCGTGAAGATGTCGCCATCGAGCAATACCATGTCAGCTAACTTCCCTACCGTGATCGAGCCTTTTTCTTTCTCTTGAAACTCCGCGTAGGCGGAACCCAATGTGTACGCTTCCACGGCTTCCGCGACGGTCAACTTTTGCTCGGGGAACCATCCTTGAGGATTCTTGCCATCCAGGGTTTCGCGCGTGACCGCGGCGTACAGCCCGAACATCGGATTCAAAGGAGCAACATCCCAGTCGGTACCAAAAGCGAGCCGCACGCCGTGATCGAGGAATGTGCGGAAGGCATAAGTGCGCGATGCGCGGTCCTGCCCAATGCGCGCTTCAGCCCAGCGGCCGTCGTCAATGGCGTGGTACGGCTGCACCGAAGCGATCACATGCAACCGCGCCATGCGGTCGAAATCTTTTGTGGCCATGTGCTGGGCGTGCTCGATGCGAAGACGGCGATCGGCAGGCAGGTGCTCTCTGTCGATGACCGAGTAAAGATCAAGCACAGTCGAGATGGCGCGATCGCCGATGGCGTGGGTGCAAATCTGGATGCCGGCTTCGTCGGCCTTCAACATGAGGCTACGGATCTGGGGAAGGGATTGCATCTCATCCGAGAGCAGTCCGCGGTTGTTGGGTTCGTCGGTATAAGGATCGAAGAAGTAAGCGGTCCGCGATCCCAGGGAGCCGTCGGCAAAGGCTTTTACCGCCCCAATGCGTAAATAAGAATCGCCGAAAGCATGGCGAATGCCAATCTTCGCTTGATCGTCCACGCCATGGGTAATGAGCGGAGCGGCGTAAATTCGCGTCGTAAGTTCTCGATGCTCGCGCAGTTCTGTATAGACAGCAATTTCCGAGTAATCAGGGTCCATCACCTGCGCACTGGTTACGCCCAGCGAGGCGGCGTGAGCGAGAGCGCCTTTGACGGCCCGCAGCATTTGCTCATGCGTATATTCAGGGACGGCTTTGGCAACAAGATCCAGCGCCGCATCTTTCATAATGCCGGTGGGATTGCCTTGCGGGTCGCGCACAATGACGCCGCCCGGAGGATCTTGCGCGTTGGCTTCGACTCCGGCCAGTTTCAACGCCAACGAATTTGCTAGCGCGGCGTGCCCGTCGTAGCGATAGATAAATACAGGGTTATCTGGCGTGACGGCATCGATCATCTCTTTTGTCGGAAGTTTGGCTGGAGTCCATTTGGTTTCGTCCCAGTCGCCTCCTTGCATCCACTCACCCTTGGGCATCTTCTTTGCTTGTGCCGCGATGCGGCGAACGAATTCTTCAGTGCTGGTTGCGTCGGTTAGTTGCACGCTCTCTAGCTGGAAGCCGCCGCTGGCAAAGTGCGTGTGCGCGTCGTTGAAACCCGGAAGTAGCAGTTTTCCTTGGGCATCAATTACGCGAGTTTGCGGCCCACGCCAAGCTTCAACGTCGGCATTGGAGCCGACAGCGACGATACGATCCCTGAGAACTGCAACAGCTTGAGCTTTCGGAAGCAAATGATCCACCGTCCAGATGTTGGCGTTGCTGATAATGAGATCGGCAGCAGGTTTGGTTTGTGCGGGGAGAGAAAGCGAATAAAAGAAAATAAACAGCGATAGGATCAAGCGCATAGAGTTAGTCGGCGGTTTGCGGGATGACGGCGACGCAAAAGCTTGCGTTGTCACCTCTGGCCCCATTTCAACTTTGCCCTCAAAACGTCAAAGAATGTCCCGCGGAAGTGAAGCAACTTCACGGTGTAGTCGGATTTGCGGCAGAAGATATGGTCGCCATCATAGATCGGCATGCCGATTTGGCCGTCCACGCTGAGGTACGCGTCTTCTTCGCCGGTTCGCGCCACGATTTCGATTTGCGAGGAATCGCGCACAACGAGCGCCCGGTGCGTAAGTGAATGGGCTGAGACCGGCGTCACCACGAACGCGTTGACTTCCGGCATGAGTATAGGTCCGCCGGCGGCGAGCGAATACGCCGTCGAGCCGGTCGGGGTGGAAACAATCAAACTGTCGGCTTGATAGCTGGAAACAAAAACACCATCAATAAAGACATCGCAGTGGTTCAGCCGGGCAATCGTGGACTTACCGACAACCACATCATTCAACGCATGATATTGCGCGATGCACTCGTCCTTCCGGTGCACCTGGCAGTGGACCATGGAGCGTGTCTGCACTCCGGCGCGACCGGCCTCTAAGCTTTCCAGCGCAGAAAATAGCTCGTCAATCGGGACTTCAGTGAGAAATCCTAGGGTGCCTAGATTCACTCCTAGTACCGGAATGCTGTCTTTAGCCATGCAGCGGGAGGCGGCGATCAACGTGCCGTCCCCACCAAGAACCACCGCGAAGCGCGGCGATCGGGCCGCCATCTGCTCTCTTGGCACAACTTCCTGGGTCGCGGCGAGGTAGGCCGTCTCGGGATCTACAATAATTTTGTAGTCGTGATCGTTAAGCCATGTGATCAGTTTCGGAAGAATCCCGGCAAGTTCCGATTTGCCCGGCTTAGAAATAATGGCGGCAATTTTGTCGTCGGGATTCTGTTTCATGCGGATGTGAAATTGTATCGAAGTTTCGAAAGGATAGAGCCTTTAATATTGAAGATATGAAGATAACGCGGGCACAATGCTGCGATCGCAGAGGAAACCCCGAACACAGACCATTCAGAAAATAGCGTAAAGTAGGAATTCTCGGTTCCCTTCTGCGCCGAGAATGGGAGAATCGATCACGTCAGTCTTTGCCGCTCCAAGCTCTTTCAGGGACTTGCAGACTTTCTCCACGGCTTGTTGCTGTACTGCTTCGTCGCGCACAATCCCGCCTTTGCCGACCAGTTCACGTCCGGCTTCGAATTGCGGCTTCACAAGGACTACGATCTGGCGTCCTGATTTTGATTTCTCATCGCCAAACGCGGCCGAAATCACCGCAGGCAAGACTAGAGTCGCGGAGATAAAAGAAACATCCATGGCGGTGAAATCGATCGCCTGCTGGATTTGCTCACGAGTGAGATAGCGGGCATTGGTCTTTTCAAGCAACTTAACGCGACCGTCTTGGCGAAGTTTGAAGTCAATTTGTCCATAGCCGGTATCTACGGCTACGACAAGTTGAGCACCGTGTTGCAATAGACAATCGGTGAAGCCGCCCGTGGAAGCGCCGATGTCAAGGCAAACTTTATTCTTTACATCGATTTGCCAGTGTTCCAGTGCACGTTCCAGCTTGAGACCGCCCCGGCCGACATACTTTAAATCTTCTCCAAGCAAGCGAATCTCAACATCGGACTCAACACTCGTTCCCGGCTTTTCAATCTTCTGACCCGCAACGAGGATCTTTCCTGCGATGATGAGCGCCTGTGCACGTTCACGCGAGCTGGTTAGTCCGCGTTCAAAGATTAACTTGTCGAGGCGCGTCTTCATATTTTTGGCGTTCACGAAAAATTCTCGCACCCAAGATTGTGCAAGGAGCTAAAAGTTCTCTCTGACAGTTACTTACGTGGTGCTTTTCCGCTTTTTCCACAAAGTTTTGCACCAGAGTGTTGAAAACTTTTTTGTCCAACGCAAAAAGAAAGCCGCCCGATGTGGGCGGCTCCTGCTAAATGCTTAAACTTGTTATCCAGCCACTTCTTCCAACAGCTTCTCGTCGATATCGAAGTTCGAGTGAACGTTCTGCACGTCGTCATGCTCTTCGAGGACTTCCATCAACCGGATCATGGTATTGGCCGCGCTCCCCTCCAACTTCACGTAGGTCTGCGGAATCATGGCGACGCTGGCCGATGCCGGCTCGATACCAGCTTTCTTAACCGCCTCCAGTACCCCTTCATAAGCCGACGGTTCGGTCAGAATTTCCCAATTTTCGCCATCATCGTTCAAATCTTCCCCACCAGCCTCGAGAACGATGTTCATCAAATCGTCTTCCTTGGCTGCTGACTTTGGAACGACAATGTCGCCCTTCTTGTGGAACATCCACGAGACCGCGCCGGCTTCTGCCATGTTGCCGCCGTTCTTGCCGAAAGCGTGGCGAACTTCGCTGACTGTGCGGTTGCGATTGTCGGTATTGATGTCCAGTAACACAGCAGCTCCGCCGGGCCCATAACCTTCGAGAGTGAACTCTTCGTAGATCGCGCCCGGTAATTCACCTGTTCCGCGCTGGATAGCGCGTTTGATATTGTCCTGTGGCATATTCTCCGCCTTGGCAGCGAGAATAGCAGTCCTCAACCGCGGATTGGTGTCAGGATCACCGCCGCCATTCTTGGCAGCAATGCCGATTTCTTTGATGAGGCGGGTGAAAATCTTGCCGCGCTTGGCGTCCAGCGCGCCCTTCTTGTGTTTAATTGTCGCCCATTTTGAGTGGCCGGACATGGAAATAACCTCGATGTGTGCAGACTATCTGCGTGTATTTACGTTGGATACGCGGGATTTTGCCCGAGAAGAGATCACAGGATTTGCCCCGGGATTGCCGCTAGCTATCGCGGCTATGAGTATAACACGCAGGGCAATCGGGCAAGATTCGGAATGCGGACGCTGGGACTACGCTTTTTCCGCCTCTGGTTTATGCGATTTGCATTTGGAGACGATCGCACTGCGGAGGCGCGTTCTCAAATCCTCGGGGAGTTCGTATAGGGTGGAATCTCGGTAGATCTCGATGGTCTTTTTCGTGGTGTCGCAAACGACATAGCAGTTATGGCACCACGCGAGGTGTCCCTCGAGTTCTGTCTTGGTCCGGTCGTCGAGCACACCGTCCAGGTAGTTGGTTAGCTCTTGCAAAAAATCAGAGCATTTCACGCTAGATCATCCCCAGGCTTTGCATTGTTCGTTCCGTTCCCACGTTTCTGAAAATAACGGCTCAGCCGTTCGCGTAACTGCAACCGGGCACGAAGTAACCGTGACTTAACCGCCGGAATGCTCAAATTCAGCGCTTCCGCGGTCTCCTCGGTCGATAAACCTTCCACATCTCGCAACACAAACACCATTCTGAATCCCGGCGGAAGTCCCTGAATTGTCTTCGTCAGGATTTCCCTGAGTTCAGCCTGGTTATACTGTTGCTCTGGATTCGGGCTCCAGTCGGCAACTTCCCGAGGGACCGAATCTTCCTCGGTCTTAACCTCCTCGTCCAGCGAAACCATGCGCTCCGGGCGACGGCGCCGCAACTTCATCAGCGCTTCGTTGACCGCGATACGCACCAGCCAGGTGTAAAACTTTGACTGGCCTTGAAAACCCTGAAGATTGTTGTAGGCTTTGAGAAAAGCCTCTTGCACTACATCTTCTGCGTCTTCGCGGTTCTGCGTAATGTGCTGCGCGATGCGGAATACATTACGATCGTAACGCTTCACTAACTGCTCAAAGGCGCTTACATCTCCGCCTTTGGCAGCCTGCACCAGCTTCAGCTCATCGCTGACCGGTTCGCTTACATTTGTTTCGATGGCGCTCATCGTTCCTTCGATGCAACAATTTTGCCGATTAATGAAAATTCCAGCTTTTTATTGTAGCTGGTAACTAAGGTGTTTCGCGAATGCTTTTGCTCGTAGGCAGAAGATGGGATTTTGAGCTAGATTGCCATTTAGCGCGATAAAACCAGCCGGACACGTCCCAAGGTCATTCGGGGTAACCACCTGCAATGGCCCTATAATCAACGATTGAGCGGGATGGGTCAAATTTCGGCTCAAATTGGAACTAATGTCAGATACCACTGGAATCGATCAAGTCATCACCGCAGCGGTTACCCAGGCTCTGGAACGCCACTTGCCCGGACTGCGGGAAGAAATTGTCCGCACCGTGTTGGAGCAGGTACGTCCGCACATGTCGGGCGCTTCCGTAAATGCGCCGGCTGAAAGCGCCTCCGCGGAACTGCTGAAATCTCTTTCCCAAATTCAGGGTGGGAATACGCAAAAAGAAATTTTGCGTGCGCTATTGGAGAGCACGGCTCCGTACAGCGGACGGGCTGCATTGTTCGTGGTCAAAGGCGGTTCTGCAACCGGTTGGCAAGGCCGCGGATTTGAACACAACGACGGCATTAAAGATTTTGCTTTGGACTCTTCAGGCGGCGTAGTTTACGAATCTCTTCATTCTCGTGTCACTGCTCGCGGACGCGTATCAGAGATGGATCCAGAGTTCTTCTTGCGGTTCGGTGCTGTTGAAGATGACCGGGTTCTAGTCCTGCCTTTGCTGCTGAAAGATAAAGTTGCAGCTTTGGTTTATGCCGACTCCGGAGTGGCGGGCGTTCTCGATAGTACGGCGATTGAAGTCCTCGTAAAGGCTACGAGCGCTTGGCTCGAAGTCGCATCGCTGCGCAAGCAGGCTCTGAAAGAAAGTCCGACTGAAACTGGCGAGGCCGATGTGCCCGCAGTGCAGACGGTCACGTCCTATTCCGATCCCTTTGCTTCGCATGCTCCGACTCATATTGCCGTAGCCGCGGCAGTTGCTGCTCCGCTTGCTATGGCCGCGGCCGCGCCAGCGAGCGTCGCTCCTCCGCAAATGTCGGCTGAGGATGCCGAGACCCATCGCAAAGCACAACGCTTTGCCCGCCTCCTGATGGACGAAATCAAGCTTTACAACCAAGTGAAGGTGACCGAAGGCCGCAAGAATCGCGATTTGTATGACCGGCTGAAAGACGACATCGAAAAGAGCCGAGCGACTTACACGAAACGCTACGGCACGACTGCGGCAGCCAGCGCCGATTATTTCAGCCAAGAGGTCGTACGCAGCCTCGCCGAGGACGACGTTTCTCTCATGGGCGCAAACTTTAAGCGTTGATCAATCTGACCAACATTTAGACCCGCAGCCGTGATAGCTTAAAACCATCCTGCTGGCAGAAAAATTCGCTGTGCACCGTTCGCATTTATTGCTCGTACTCTTCTTAGGGACTCTTGGTTGCCTCTCGCTGGCTGCCGCCCAATCTTCGTCCGATTCGACA
>JBEKTR010000135.1:0-9896 GCA_049515835.1 Terriglobales bacterium | reverse complement strand
AAATCCTGAAGAATGTGCCTTTGTCACTCGCTCCGCCATACGTGGTTGTGCCGTAAAGATTGCCGTCTGCGCCCTGGATCATCGCAGAGAACATGTCGTCGCCGTTGGTTTCGTTGAATGTGACGATGGTCTTGGTGACTTGAGCGGATAATGCGACTGTCATTGCGGCGCAGACAATCGCGCCGCCGATCGTTCTTAACATGGGGTTCCCTCCCGGGGGATGGCTCGCAGGATCAGCGAGCTTTGCGAGGAGTCTGGTGAGAAGAGCTGCCTACAAAATGAAAACTAGCATGAGGGTATATCGGAGACAAGAGCCAAGTTGTAAAAAGTTGTGCGGACCACCGCGGCTGAGGATGATATACACTGACTTTTTAAATCGGAGAGCTGTGACTATTTCGGCATAAGGAGAAGCTCATGAGCGACGATGCGACAAAAGAAATCTTTTCGCGGCGCGGGTTTCTTGGCATGGGGTCAGCTGCGCTGGCGGCTGCCGGAATGCTGAAAGCAACGGAGGCGACGGCCCAGGAACAGAAGCCCTATCCGACAAAGGACGATCGCAGCGCCAGTGCCCCTGGGCCCGGAAATCCGGCGATCGACGCGCAAAATCCCGACTCTTTTTTGCCGCCCCGCACCGATGCTGGTGGCGTGCAAACCTTTAAATATCCGTTTGGGCTTTCGCACAAACGAATGCAAGAAGGCGGTTGGTCACGCGAAGTGACTATCCGCGAGCTCGCCGTCTCCAAGACGATCGCGGGTGTCGACATGAGGCTGACCGCGGGCGGCGTGCGCGAATTGCACTGGCACACTGCCGCTGAATGGGCGTTCATGCTGTATGGCAATGCGCGCATCACCGGCTTAGACGCGGATGGCAAGAGTTTCGTCACCGACATCACCGAGGGCGATCTCTGGTACTTCCCCACGGGAATTCCGCATTCCATTCAAGGCCTGAATCCCGATGGCTGCGAGTTCCTCCTCGTCTTCGACGACGGCAATTTTTCGGAGTATGAAACAGTGCTGCTTACCGACTGGATGGCACACACTCCTCACGACGTCCTCGCCGCGAACTTCGGTGTCAGCCCCCAGGCGATGGACAAAATGGTTCGCCGTGAGAAATTCATTTTCCAGGCCGCAGTTCCCGGCGCTCTGGCCGATGATCAGAAGGCAAGCGCAGGCGCGCGAGGTTTATCCACCCAGGATTTCGCTTTTCGCAAGTCTCAGATGAAGGTGGCCAAGCGTACCAAAGGCGGCGAGGTCACCATCGTGGATTCCAGCACCTTCAAAGTCTCTACGACCATCGCGGCCGCCATCGTCACCGTTCACCCGGGAGGAATTCGCGAACTGCATTGGCATCCTAACGCCGACGAATGGCAGTACTACATCAGCGGCAGCGGACGCATGACCGTTTTCGCCACGGGTGGCCGCGCTCGCACCATGGACTTCCAAGCCGGAGATGTTGGCTACATCCAAAAGACCTTGCCGCATTACGTTCAGAACACCGGCAGTACCGACCTGAAATTCCTGGAGATGTTCAAGAGCAGCTCTTATCAGGATCTTGCGCTCTCGGAATGGTTGAGGCACACCCCGCCCGAATTGGTCATGGCTCACCTCGAGATTGATAGGGAAACGCTCGACTCGATTCCAAAAGACGAGACCATAATAATGCCCGAATGACGAAGTGCGTTGACTGAAAGTCTCGACAACCAAGAATAAAATTGTCATTTCTAGCGACTCGGGAACGTGAAACGCAAGAAAAAGAAAAAAGTTTGCTCAAAAACCACTCCCGCCAGGTGGCGGAGAAGACTCGACCCGCTGGAGCGATCATCGCGCGTTTTTTGCATGGAATTTCGACGCAAATTTCATACAATTGATTTCGCAAGTCGCGTAAGTCATTATTTTTCTTCGGATTGCAGCGAAATGCATGCGCGCGCAAAATCGCGAAAAAACGCAACAATTGGAAGCTTGCCCCACCGAGTAGACATAAGCGCATTACTTGCAAGTACATAGCGAAGTCGATCTTTCCTGCAATTCGTAGCTCTGATGCACTTTGGGGGCGGAAATGCCGAACGTACGCGTAATTGTCGGCCGCCGAATCAAAGACGATCAAACCGACTCCTCGCGGATAAAGTCTTTGCCGTCATTGAGTTGGCGAACTGAGCCTGCGGTTTTTAGCCAACCGCCGGTTTGCGGCCGCAACTCGCGCGCAAGAGCCACTTTCTATTTGTCGGCAATCGCATATCTTCAATGTCTTCAAGCGGCTAGTGAGAAAAGTTTTCATCTTGCGCGATCACAACACGTCATGTAAGCTCGTGCGGTTCGTCGCTCGCCTGCGGTTCACATCAGCTCCCTGCAAACGGAGGAATATGTTTATGCAGCGCAAGTCCGAATACCAGAATCGTCTGTGCCTTCTTGTTCTCGCGCTCGCGTTCAGCAGCGTCATCTCCGCCAACGCGTCTACTCTCGTCAAGTTCAGCGTGACCGGCGCGGGCACCGCCGCCGGCCAGGGAACTTTTCCCGCTGCCATCAATGCTTCCGGAGTCATCGCGGGATATTACATTGACGCCAACAATGTTTACCACGCCTTCCAGCGGTCCGCCAATGGCGGCTTCACCCCGATTGACGATCCCAGCGCGGGTACCAGCGCGGGCCAAGGAACCTGGGCCTTCGGCATTAATGCGGCCGAGACCATTGCCGGCTTTTACATCGATAGCAGCTTCGCCGTTCATGGCTATAGCTACTTCCAGGGAGTTTTCACCGAGATCGATGCTGCGGGAGCGGACGGAACTTTGGCACTGAACATCAATGACGCCGACACGATTGCCGGATCGTACTTTGACCCGGCGGGCGTCCATCACGGCTTTGTGCGCAGTGCAACGACCGGCGTCATCACCAGCTTCGACGCCCCCGGCGCCGGCACCGGCAGTGGGCAAGGCACAATGACGCCGTCCGTCGGCGACATCACCGGCGACTACATTGACGATGGCGGGGTCTATCACGGCTTTGTGCGCGCCCCAAGCGACAGCTTCGACACCTTCAATGCCCCCGGTGCCGGAACTGCGTCCGGGCAGGGTACCAGCACGGCGGCAATCAACGACAAAGGAAAGATTACCGGCAGCTACGCCGACTCAAACGGCGTCCTCCACGGCTTTGTGCGCGCCGGGAACGGCTCCATTACCGAGTTCAGCGTGACCGGCGCAGGCGCGGGCAATGGCCAGGGTACGTACGCCCAGTACATCAACTCTGCCGGCTTCGTGGTCGGGAACTACATTGACGCGAACGGAGTCAATCACGGCTTTCAGCGAACGGTGGGAGGCGTGATTGCCAAAGGGGATGTTCCCGGCGCCGGCACCGCCAGCGGTCAGGGAACGCTGCCCTCTGCCAGCAATGCCACCGGAACCATTGAGGGGTTCTTTTATGACTCTGGCGGGGTCGCTCACGGCTTCGTGCTGATACCCTAGCGGCGGCCTAGAGTCTGCATGTTGCATCCGGAAACAAGAAAACGCCGCCCGAATTCCGGACGGCGTTTCTGATTTAGCTTACAGTCAACTAGTGGGCTGTGCCATCCGTCGATCTCTTCGAAATGAGTCGCCGAACGACATGGCCTTTCCACATCCACAATCCAGAAAGCACCATAATTGGAAAGAAAACATATCGAGTTCTAAAAGCATAGTCTGGAAGCTTTTCAAACGGACTAAAGATATATCCGAATATGGGAATGGCAAAAACGATGTGAATCCAACGAGCAATCGAACGCTTGGTCGTCTCTTTCATATTGGTTTTCCCTCCGTTTGCCGCCCGCCTCTCGATCAGCTACCCCGGAAAAGCACATCCTTACCGATCGTCCTACACCTTTAGCCAGCCGCGGAACGCCCTTCCCGCATAGTAAGATTCGGCGCCGTTGTGATACGTGAAAACAGTGTCGAAGCGGCGGTCACAAAAGAGAGCGCCGCCGAGTTTTCTAATGTTGGAAGGCGTGCTCACCCAGCTCGACGTTTTCATGTCGAACTCTCCCAGTTGCTGCAGGCCGCGATATTGTTCTTCGGTTAAAAGCTCGATGCCGATGGCCGCTGCCATGTCCATGGCGTTGCCTTTTGGTTTATTTTCTTTCCGTGAGTCGAGCGCCTCACGGTCATAGCAAAGGCTTCTGCGATCTTTCGGACTCTCGGGCGAACAATCATAAAAAATGTATTCGCCTGTTTTTTTGTCGAGACCGACGACATCCGGTTCGCCGCCGGTCCTTTCCATTTCGCTGATTGACCACAGCTTTTCAGGATTCGTTTCCAGCCTGGCTTGGACTTTGGCCCATGCAAAATCCTTGTGGCGGTTCATGTTTTTTTCGAAGCGGGCTTTCAATGCCGTAAGTAATTGTTCGGATTGTTTTTTTGAAAAGCTGACTTTTGACATAGTTCCTCTCATTTTGCGGAGCTTCGCTCCGCCGGACAGGCGGGGGCGGCTGTCCCTACACAGACTTGACCCAATCAGGCGCTTCAGCGCCGAACTGTTTGGCGTACTCCTCGACCAGCCGCTGCCAGCCAAACTTCATCGCGCTGTGACCAGAGATGCGGCCGATGGGTTCGCCTGCGAGGAGCCGGTCAAGAACGTCGAAACAGATGTGCCATCCCGCAGCGCCCCACGAGATGAAGCGCCGATCAATGTTGTGCCACAGCGTCAGGCGGGTGCCGCTGCCCAGCGGCTCGAGCTCCCACCGCATGTCGCCGTATTCAAGCATGCGGGGAGCCTCGACTCGGGTCACTTCTGTTTCCACGGCCTGCGCCGTTTCCACCCAAGTGAGATTCACGGTGCCAACCGCGCTCAGGCTTGCGTCGGCAACGAAGGGCGCCCACTCGCGGAGATGCGCCGGGTCGGTCAGGGCCTGCCAGACTTTTTCGGGCGAGTGGCGCAGTTCGCGGACGAGAATGAGCGTCCACTTGCCCGTATCGTTTTGTACCCCGTCTTTTTTTACCTGCGCTCCATAGGCTGGACCCGGTAGGTAGTGGTCGATATTGGTCACCTTCGTTTCCTCGTCTTCTTCTTCGTTGGTATTTTGTGAGCCATGCGATCGTCATTCATGCGGTCGTTGTTCATGCGGTCAAGATGGCGTTCGAGTGCATCCACGTGAGCGGACCAGAAGCGGCGGAACTGAGCCAGCCAGTCATCCACTTGCTGAAATGGTTGCGGCTTCAGACGGTAGAGGCGGCGCTGGGCGTCCACTGTGGACTCCACGAAACCAGCCTCGCGCAGTACGTGCAGGTGCTTTGATACCGTCGGCTGCGACATACGAAGCTGCCGCTCGATCTCTCCTACCGACTGTTCTGACAGAACCAGAAGGCTGAGGATGGCGCGGCGGTTGGGCTCGGCAATGATTTCGAAAGCGGATTCCACGTTCTTTGTATACTCCAATACGTATATACGTGTCAAGGAATATATAGGGGGGGGGGAATTCGGGGACGTTGCGAAGGCGCCCTTGCGGAGCTTTGCCGCCCAGGGCCAGCAGATCGCCGCTGCGGGGAAACGATTAGAAGGTGAAACGGCCACCGACTGTCGGAGCAAAGTTGTTGTTGTAGTTATAGGGCACGCCGGGTTTGTGAGGAATGGCGATGGCCAGACCGCCGTTCACATAGGAATATGCAATTCCGGCGAAACCATCGAAACGCTTGGTGAAGCGATGGTCCGCATAGAGCGATCCCTCATTGAGGTTACCCGAGCAGGAACTGCGGAAACCAGCTGCGGGCGTGCAGGTCGGCGGAATCCGGAAGTCGTTCTGCCGCTGCTGATACCACGCGAAGGTGAAGTCGGTTTTGGTGCGGTAGGTGTACTTCACGCCAGTCCACCAGATCTGGACCAATTTTTCGGAATCAAGATTGTTGTCTTCGACTCCGCTCAAGTTATAGCCACCCTGGTCCGAGGCGCCAACGCCCAAAGGGTTCGACGGGTTATTCTGCCAGATGTATTCGTAGCCGGCAAAAAACTTGAACGGGTCCCTCAGATACTTGCCAGCGACCATAACTGCACGGTTGTCGGTCACGATGCCATACACGGTGTTGTTCGGGTCGATGAGGTTGGTCCCGTTGATCGGGTTTGTATTGATGCTGTCCATAGTTGACTGATATGACTGCGTCGGACTCTGAGGCCCCAGCAGGGGGTTCAACACGCTGATGGCTTGGTTGTACTGTTGGAAGGCAACGTCGGTGGAGAACTTGCCATAGTTGCCGCCGATGTCGAATCCATAGGCGTTGTTGTGGGCCGATTCCGGCGTGCAGTCAGCGGCAGTCCAGCTTGAGGCGTCCGAGTAGCAGCCGCCAGAACCGTCGGCGAATTTGTACATGGCGCCGAAATGGACCGGGCCGTAAGTGATGCGATACTTCAACGCGTCGTCCCAACGAGTGTTCTCGGTGTCTCCGCCGCCAGCCATCGTGCCGTTATACCCGATGTATGAAAACGCATAGCCACCACTGACCGGATCGTAGAGCAGCATCGCATCGGTGCCGAGAGCGCGCTGACGACCGAAGGTCAGTGTGCCGAAATGGGCGGAAGATATACCGCCATAGATTTCGTCGTTAAAGGGTTGACCGGCGCGCGCGCCGTCAATGGCATACGAATAGCTACGCCTGGGAAGGCCGTTGTTTATGGTCTGGGTGGCCGACGCGTTGGCAAGCAGGCCGGACTGCGGATTGATGCCAGTTGAAGCGTTGAAAACAACGGACCAGCCGGGCAGAAACTCTTCCTTGCCCCTAATGCCCAGACCCGTCTGCGAGAGGTTGTTCGGTGCAATGAGGAACCGATGTTCATAGCCGTTTCGGTTCACCAGAGATGCGCCTTCGTAGTTATAGCCGTTTTCCGGTAAACCGTGGCTAACCCAGCCGATGCCGACGTCATATGCACCATAGAGGGTGATGCCGTGCCAAGTCAGTGTGCAATCGGTGGTAGCGAACTCGTGGCCGCTCGCGCAAACGTCGGGGGGCCTCAATTGCATTTTAATGTCGACCGCGACACTCTGGCCATCCGCCAAGCTGATGCCCGTGCGAGTTTCATCGGAAAATCCTTGTTTTGCCGCTCGAATCTCCAAGCGCCCTTGAGGCAGGAACGCATGATAGTGCCCCCGGCCGTCGGTTGCGATCGTGCGTGTTGCACCTGTGTCAACGTTATTGATTGTCACCACAACATCGTGAAGGGCTGCACCAGTTTGGTCCGTGACCACGCCGGAAAGGCTCGCTCCTGCTTGGGCCTGAGCGAAGATCCAGGATGATGAAATCAAGAAACTAACCGCTGCGATGAACGGGTAGGCCTTGCGCATTTCGACCTCGAAAAATCAATTAATTGGGATAGAACGCGCAAGTGTACATTACATATGATTCCATTGTCCAGAACCATACTATTTAGTCTGTTTTTAAACGAGACTGGTCAGTTATACTCACGCGGATGCGACTGAGTTGACCCGGAACTTCGTTGTCGCTACGATTGTGTCCCCGATGCAGAAGAACCGAAAATCCGAGAGACTGCTGAAGCTTCGAGATGCAGCATTGCAACTGGGGATCAGCTTTCCAACGATTAAGCAGTGGATTTACAAGAAAAAGATTAAAAGCAATCAGACTGCGGGAGGACACCATCGTATTCCGGAGAGCGAAGTGGACAGATTGCTTTTCAGAACTCGCGGCAAGACCGAGCAGCAACGCAAAGAAGAAGTCCGGCGCGTGAGTGGTCGTAATCAGCTAGTGGGACGAATTGAGTCGGTGCAGATTAGCGGTCTGATGGCTGAGGTCAGGCTTTCAATCGGTGGTCAGCAAATCACCTCGATCATCACGGCACGCTCTGCCAGAGAAATGCAGCTAAAGCAAGGGCAGACCGCCGCAGCCCTCATAAAGGCCACCGAAGTAATGATCTTGCGAGTTTGACTTATAAAAAACCGGCCCTTTTCACAGTGCAGCCTGATTCAGGGTCGGTCCAATCTCGGACGAATCAACGGTTGAAAAATCGTTTTTTCATTCACCAGTGGACAATGGTTTGGAAACATCAGTTTCCGAAAACGCTGCCAAGGGCTCTACAACCAAAGGCAGATTCCTCGTCGCTGCGCCGCTCGGAATAAGGCAGGGAAATTCGGGGAACGGGATCCCAGGTTAGCCAAAGTACAGCGAACGAGGGGCACCAAGCAGCTGCCTGGATCGTCTTTAGAATACCGCTACTTCAAAAGGTAGAGGTCGGCTTGGCCGGTGGGGCGAGCATAGACCACGCTGGAAAGATCCTTGGAGAAATCGTAAGCATTTCCGGAATAGTCGACGCGAAATGAAAATGGGAGCTTGACTGCGGGAACAGCCGGTCCGGTTAGCTTGCCGTCACGCCACGGCTGGCGGAAAATCGTGCCCTCTCCCCGGCCCGGAGTGAAGTAAAGGATCGACTGGCGAACGAGATAGCCAGAAACCTGGGGCTGAATCTGAGCGTTGACATAGCCGTCCGTGGTAGCGACCCAGTCGCCAATGATAGGCACACTCTGCACGGTCGCCGTGGCGGTATCGACCGCTACTGCAGCCGGCGGAGGAGGGGCTTTCTTGGCGCAACTCGCCAGCAGCGAAAGGGCTAGGCCTGCGGCGAGGTAGTTCAGTCTCGAAGTCTTCCGCTTCGCCCCAGAATTCTCGTGGCGTCCGCTTCCAAGGTTTCTCCCGTCGATCAGAGTCTTGGCTTGCAGTGGAGCTGCCGAAGACGTCGTTGAAAACAAAACTGCTCGGCACGAACCGACCGCGGTCAGGGGATCGTTCGGGACGATCAAAGGAGCCGCAAGGCTTGAGGACATAGAACTTAAGTTTCCCAGCTGTGAAACCCTATGTCTGGTCCATAAGGCTCACAGTGCTGTTTTTCTTTTCGACTCCTCAGGACATACTTTGACGACGAACGCTACTGTTCGATCTGCGCTGGCGCAGGTGAGTTCCGGCTCTCGGATGGTAGGCCGGTGCTTAACAATCGCCGGCCCTCGTCAGTTCCAGCGGCGGGAGTTGGGTCACACAGCCGGTTTCATCGTCTCCGACTGCTTTGTGTCGGCCCGATGTCCAGAAGTCCCGTTTTTCGTCATCGGGCGCTGACGAAGGAGACAACATGGCAATCGCATCCTGATTAGGCTATCCGCATCCGTCTTTAAGAAGCCTTCGCAGAGCCCTGGGCACAAAACCGTTTGGTTCCGTAAAGCGTGCTCTATTGCACAGTAAGAAAGTCAGATAAACAGTGATCATTGATTGGGAGAAATGGATGGCGAACAGCAAAGATGTCGTGGTCACCGGGGTCTCCACCGGAATCGGTTGGGGAACCACAAAAGTGCTTGTTTCAAAGGGGTTTCGCGTGTTCGGTTCTGTACGCAAGCAGGCTGACGCCGATCGTTTGCAAGCAGAGTTCGGTGACGGCTTCGTGCCCCTCATGATGGACATAACGAACGCCGACGCTGTACATCACGCTGCACAGAAGGTCGGCTCCATGATAGGCGACAGGAATCTGGTTGGCCTGGTGAACAATGCAGGAGTTGTGGTGAGTGGGCCGCTGCTTTATCTGAGGCCCAGCGAGTACAGGCGGCAGTTGGAGGTCAACATGATATCCCCGCTTGTCGTAATCCAAGCCTTCGCTCCTCTCTTGGGAACGGATAAGAAGAGGCAGGGGCCCGCCGGGCGCATCCTGAACATCAGCTCTAGCGGCGCAAAAATTCCTATCCCCCTTATCGGTGCCTATAGTTCGTCCAAGTGTGGTCTCGAAGGTATGTCGGACGCGCTGCGGATAGAACTGATGTTATTTGGCATCGATGTCGTGATGATTGAACCGGGCACTGTGAACACGTCAATGTACGACAAGGGCGAAAAAGAAGATCTGAGTGAGTTCAAGCAGACCGAGTATTGGGAGGCGGTGCAGAACTTCCAGAAGTGGAT
>JBEKTR010000134.1:0-9944 GCA_049515835.1 Terriglobales bacterium | reverse complement strand
TCGATCATGCAGTCCGTAGAAACTCGCTCCACAGAGAGCGGCCTGAATGAAGACGCTGGCTGACCAGATACCCGCCGCGAGAAGGGAAGTCGTGACATAGGATCCTTTACCGGTGCGTTCACGACGATAAAGCGCGGTTGCAATCGCCGCATAAATGCATACCCCGGTTGCATTGTCACCGCTGCCTGACACTGGCCAGGTTGGTGGCTCTCCGGCATCGCGCGTCATGAATAACAAACCGCTGCGCGCCCAGAAAGCCGTCAGGTCGAATCCGGGAAGAGCAGCGTCTGGACCGTTCTCGCCGAAGCCAGTTAGATCGGCATAGATCAAGCGCGGATTCCACTTCGCAACATCGTCATATTCGAGCTTCAATTTCTTGCGCGCGGAATGCGGCGTATTGACGATGAACACGTCGGCCCACTTGGCTAACCGCTCGAGAACTTGCTGCGCGCTCGCAGCTTTCAGATTGAGTGCAACGCCGCGCTTGTTTCGGTTCGACAATTGGAAGGGATAAGGCACTTCCGAATGGGGCTGGGGCGGAATCTTCTGCCCGATTCTCCACAGCTCTCCCTCAGGCGGCTCGATCTTAACGACGTCGGCCCCAAAATCGGACAAGATTGTTGCAGCGCCAGGCCCGGCAATGAAGCTCGACAAATCCACGACCTTCAATCCGGAAAATATATTGCCTTCTGTCATTTCACCCTCTTCTTTGCCATCAAAAGCTACGGCAGCGAGTTACTTGAACTTCGAAGTGGCGCCGGAAGTTCTACTTTCCATGAAACTCAGGCGCGCGTTTCTCGAGGAACGCCGACGTACCTTCTTTCTTGTCGTCGGTCGAGGCGCAGACGGCAAAAAGCGAGGCTTCGATCAGCAGGCCCGCGGCCATGCCCGTGTCCAGCCCCTTGTTGACCGCCTCAAGCGAGTACTTCACGCTAAGAGGCGCGTTCGAAATGATCTTCTTCAACACAGCCTCGGCACGCTCGATGACTTGCGCCTCCGGCACCACTTCGTCCACTAGGCCAATGCGATAAGCCTCAGCTGCATCGATGATGTCGCCGGAGAGAATGATCTTGAGCGCTCGGCCTCTTCCGACCAAACGTGGCAAACGTTGTGTACCTCCATAGCCAGGCATCACTCCTAGCTTTACTTCTGGCTGACCAAATCTCGCGCTCTCGGTAGCGATCCGAATACTGCACGCCATTGTCAGCTCGCACCCACCGCCCAGCGCAAAGCCCTTCACCGCGGCGATGACTGGCTTGCCAAGGTTCTCGATGAGATCGGTCAATGCTTGTCCCCGGCGAGTCGCCGCTTCTGCTTCCACAGCCGTGTTGTTGGCGACCTCTGCGATGTCGGCGCCGGCAGCAAATGCTTTTTCCCCGGTGCCCGTGAGGATGACGCCACGGACGGCCACATCGTCACGCGCATCCTCGAAGGCTGCGCGTAGTTCATTGATCGTCGCCTTGTTCAGCGCATTCAGAACCTTGGGCCGATTCAACGTTACATACGCAATAGGCCCTTTCTTCTCGTAAACAACGTTCTCGAGTTTTAGAGCAGAAGCTACCGAACTCATTTCCTCCTCCTAGAGGCCTCTTGTGGCGTTCGTTATTTCGCGGCAGGAATTTCGGCATACACAATGCCGGTCAGGTTTCCTAGCGCGGCGAGTACTGTTTTCTTGTTCGATCCGTCGAGATTCGCGCTATAGACAGATCCGCCCAAGTCGGTCAGGAACATGCGACCACCTTCTAGATCCATGGCGATGCCGATTCCTTCCATCAAATGGTCGAAAATGATCGCTGGCTCTTTTTTGGCAGGTCCCTGAGCCGGATCCATGGTCGCCCGATTTACCGTGTTGCCGCGTGGTGGATCGCCGCGATCCGTCCAGTACATCGTCCGGTTAGCGAGGTCTAGTTCAAGGTCGATGGGTTCGGGCAGGCCGTCATAAAGGAGTTCAATGTCTGTGCGATTGGCGGCACTTTGGCCTTTTGGAATCTCAATGTTGGCGCGGAAGATGCGTCCCTCGCCAGCATTGTCCGAGCCTTTTTGGGTCCAATACAGTTTTCCGCCGCCTTCTACATCGAGCGCAATGCCCACGCACCATTTCCTTATCTCCTTCCCAGGACGTGCATCGCCTTCGCTTGTATCAATGAGCGTTTCGATATTCGAGCCGTCCAGGTTCGCACGCATGACCCGCATGCCCTCACGATCGCACCAGTAAAGCCTCCGGTTCTTCTCGTCGAGTTGCAGTTGCTTGGGAGTGAAGGTCGAGCCCGGAGGAACGATGTGGATAAGGTTCTTTCCGTCAAAATCCGAACGCTCTATGGACCCGTCATTGGCAGTGGGGTTGCCCATGTTGGTCCAGTAAAGGTGACCTGCTTCGATGTCCACGACGATGCCGTCTGGGAGCCGCCTTCCTTCGTTGACAAGGACTTTAAGATCGGAACCGTCCGGGTTCGCAGAAAACACCTGGCCGCTACTCGCACTGAGAAAGAACAAGCGGGCTGTCGTGGCCTTTGCGGGAGTTTTTTTGATTTCTGATTTAGACGTCTTAACCGCCATGATTTCCTTGCTCCTTATATTGCTTTGGTTGTGGCTACACGTGCAGGTAGGGAAATGGTAAGTTGTCGTACTTTCCCCTACACGAATGCGCTAAAGCCGGTTATGGCTTTACCGAGAATCAGGTTTTGTATCTGGAATGTGCCTTCGTAGGAGTAGAGCGCCTCCGCATCTGCAAAGAAGCGGCCTACGTTGTAGTCTGCGGCGATTCCGTTACCGCCCAAAAGCTCCCGCGCCCACGCGACCGTCTCGCGGCATTTGGAAGTGGTGAATGCTTTGGCAAGTGCGGCATGCGCGTCGGTCATCTTGCCTTCCGCCTGCAACTGGGCCATGCGTACCAGCAGACACTGCGAAGCCGTGATGTTAGCAAGCATCTTGGCGAGGAGGTCTTGCACCATCTGGAACGAGGCGATGGGCTTTCCGAACTGAAGGCGTTCCTGACAATACTTGAGTGCGTTCTCGTAGGCACCCATGGCGCATCCAGTCGCCTCCCAGCCAACCATGAAGCGCGTCATCTTTAGAACACGAGCGGTGTCGCGGAACGACTGATCCTGTTGCAAACGGTTCGCTTCCGGTATTCTGCAGTTTTCCATTGTGATGTGGCCGTTCTGGACTACTTTGAGCGCGATCTTGTTTTGGATTTTCTCGACCTTGAATCCAGGTGTCGTCTTGTTTTCTACGATGAACGCTTTGACTTGGTTGTCCGCTATGTCGCGAGCCCAAATAATAGAAATGTCGCACCACGGAGCGTTGCCGATCCACTTCTTCTCACCATTGAGGATCCAGTTGTCACCGTCCCGTGTGGCAGTCGTCAGCATTCCGCCCGAGGTGCCTGATCCAACTAACGGTTCAGTCAGACCGAAGCAGCCGATTTTTTCCCAGCGCGCCATCGGCGGCAGCCATTTCTGCTTTTGTTCCTCTGATCCGCCCATGTAGATCGAACCCATCGCCAGACCGTTGTGGACGCCGAAGAATGTCGCAATCGACGAGTCGAAGCGCGCCATCTCCATAGCGATCAAACCAAAGAGCTGAGCACTTCCGCCTCTACAACCATAGCCCTGCATGCCGACGCCGCCGATGTTCAATTCTTTGATCGCGGGCAGGATTTCGAACGGAAAAGCATCTTCCACCCAGTACTTGGTGATGATGGGCGCAATTTTCGTCTCCATGAAAGTGCGCACCTGTTCCACAACCGCCAACTCTTCACTCGGGAGTGTTTCGACTAGCTCGTAAAAATCGCTGTTGGGTGCCGGTAGCGGCGCAGGCTTTCTTTCTTTTACTGGGCTTGCCATTAAACCTCTCTTGTTGTTATGTATGCTTCGCTGCTCGAGATACTTCCTTCAAAAGCAAGTGGGTGGCCAAACGAATCCGATAATTGCCTGCTGAAAAGAAGTGAGTTGCAGCGTGAAAGGATATGTTGATCAGTTAACTTCGGCACCCATGAACACTCGTGTCAAATTAATGACACCGGTTGGATCTATTCGCCATGAGGATTCAAGCACGCCCTCACCAGCGCATATGCGAGCCACTGTCTGCTCCTGCTCTTCGCGAGATACTGGCGGTATAGCCGGGCCAAATCGACGGAACGATTATGGCAGCATTTATTAAGAATTCTGGAACCCAAGGATTAACTTTTGAGAATTCCATTCCATTGGCAGAGGGCGAGTCAGTTTCTCAAAGGAAAGATCAGCGGGCTGACGTCCTTCGAGAATTGCTTCGACAATATCCGGATCGAGATACGCACATCCCATAACCCGAGTCACGTATCGTTTTGTGAGGCCGACTCTGCGGGCGACGGATCGTAGATCGGAGACTTCGCCCGACCTAATCCACTCCGCCCATTGATGTCCGCGGGCGACGGCCTTTAGCAGAGAGGGAATGGTTTGGGAGGTCGCATGATCTGTGTGCTTAGGCGCGACCACCAATTTCATCTCCCTGCCGCACCGTTGCACGTGCGCTTCGGCCTCCAGTCGAATGGCATCATTTTCGTGTTTCCTATCATTACTTATAGGGCCGGTTTGGTCGTGGGGGAAAATCTGTACTTCTGAAGCACTGGAACCGTCCTTGGCGAGCAAACTGACGAGGTGCTGCAACTGACTTGAACCACTATTTTGTTAGAGTTAACCACAACTCGCCGGATAACTTGCCCGACGAAGTTCCGCTCCTCGGTTCGCAATGACATGCAAACTCCGACAGCTCCCGAGCCCTTTCGAGGATCCTCTGCAATTGGGCCGGAGTTTCGTTTGCCGAGCGTAGTTCATCGAGAAGATCTCTTGGAGATCTTAAGAACGATTGCAGTCGGAGGCACACCAACTTCTCTAATTCCTGAGCTGCGATTCGGATCGGTCTCTGGTACTCTTGCGGCCCGTCTTTTGCCGGCTGGCACACATAGTAGCGATAGCGCTTGCCGCTTTTCAGCGTATGCGAGGGAGTGAACCGGGTTTGGTTGGGCCAGTTCCCTACTTCTTCTTCTCGTCCCTCTTCACCACCACAACCTTCGCCGTCACCTGCTGGCCTTTTTCCATGCCGCCGACTACCACCAGATCGTGCGAGCGCACAATCAGCCCGCGATGGTCCATGGTCGGGTTGGGAGTGTTCTCCGAGACGGTCTCCCACTTGTTGTGGCGAACGTCGTAATCAAACGTCACCGGCGAAGGCTCAGCCGGATTCCCGTCATACCCGGTCCCGTTGAAGCTATAAGGATTGTCGCTGCCCCCGGAAAAATAAATCTTCTCGTCTTTCTCCGACGCGCCCGCCGCAATGCGGAAGCGCGCCGTGCCGGGATGCGGCGGCAACTTGCTCCACTCAATCCGCTCCGGATGCTTGCGGTTAATCTTGCCCATCCAGCATTCATCGGACGCGACCCGCCGTGTCTGCCCATCCGTCGTGACTTCATGCGCGCCGTCCACATAGACAATCGTGTCACCCACAATCGCGCCGGCGTGCGCAAACACCGGCGTTCCCGGAATCGGCGTCGCCTGCGTCCAGCGGTTCTTTTCGAGGTCATACATCTGCACGTTTGCGATGGCTTTGTCGCTGCCCCATCCGCTGATCAAATAAATGTAGCGGTCGTGAAACACGCCCGCAGCCGTGTCATCCACCGCAATCGGAGTGTCCGCCGCCCGCGCCCAGTCCCCATAAATCGGCTCATACACTGAAACATCAGGGACGGTAATCTCGCCGCCCTGGGCATCCACCGTGTACCCCCCGAACAGAAACACTTGCCCATGTGCGGCCACAGCCGAAGCCGCAATCCGTCCCGCCGCTCCTGGTACCGCATTGATCGCCGTCCACTTGCCCGTATCTTCATCGAGGGCATAAGAATTGGTCGTAACAGCGTCCCAGGTCTTCTTGGCGCCAATCCCCATAAACGAAAAAATGTAGGAATGTTTGCCCACGTGAATGGCAGCGACGGCATTGTTCGAAACCGGTATTGGCAGCGGATCGAACTGGGATTTTTCCGGAGCGGGGGCCGGGTATGAAACCGTCGCGGCTGGCGATGTTTGCACTGGAGTTTGTGCTGGCGCCTGGGATGAAGATGAACTAGGCGCAGCGTTCTGTGCGGGCGCAGTTGGCGTCGGCGCATTTTGAGCGGACGCCCGGTGGAAGCAAATAAGTACGAAGAGGATGCAAAGAACGAAGCTAGGACGTTTCATAAGCTTGGATTTATGGCTTATTCACAAGTTATCACGCCCAGAGCTGGGATTTTTACGCATGGTTCCAAGATCAATAGCACCAGCGACCAGCGGCATGGCGCAAAAATCAAGTCTATCAATTTTGCGCCGCAGTGAGGTCATCGCCACCTACTATTTGAATCGCACGAGAGATTGTAAAAAGCTCTCGCCCTAATTTCCGTTATGCTTCTTATAGGAGAACCCCGTGCCATCATCCAACATAATTATGCGCAACAAATTTTTGACCTTCGCCGTTCTCGTCGCCACCATGCTATTGCTCGCCGGATGTCCGCCGCGGGAGAGCATTGCCAAAATCAATCACGATCCCGGCCGCTATGCCGGAAAAGAAATCAGCATCGCCGGACGCGTCACCAATTCATTTGGCGCCATGGGCAGTGGGATCTTTCAGATTGACGACGGCACCGGTACGATGTGGGTGCTCAGCGGCCGCTACGGCGTACCCGCGGAAGGGGCAAAGATCGCAGTCATCGGGCATCTCCAGGAAGGCTTCGCATTTGGCGGGCGCACATTCGGGACTATTCTGCACGAAACCGAGCGGCGGAAATAAACGCAGCGATAAAGAATCAGAGAGAATTGTCACCAAGAGCAAGCGCTCTTTGCGAAGTGAAGAGCCTGCCCTGAGCTGTCTGGCGAATGGATCTGGGCAGCCCGCGCGAAATGTCGCGTACTCCGCGACATAGGATTCGCGCGTTGGCGCTGCTTCCCTACATTTCTGAAGTTTTAGTTCGGCCGGGAAAAAGGAATATCGGTATCCGGACCGATCGCTTTCGACTCCCGCATCTCCAGCCGCGTTTGCCGCAGCTTGGTCGCGATCGCCGGATCCATGCCCACGCGCAGGTCGGTCTTTTCAATGAAGTAGCGCCAGCCGGCATGGCGGTCTTCGCCTGCCTGTCCAGCTTCAAATTTTAGGAGGGTACTTTCCGCGGGAATGCGGCCTTTGAGTACAGCCATGACGCCGCCGGATTCATAAGTGCGGATATTGTGACGGATAATTGCAAAAGATGCTTTTGTATCGTCCTTCAGAAAGGCTCCTTGGGGGCTTGGCTTTCCTTAGTTTACTACTGATTTTCCTGAAAGAGCGTGCCCGGCCTTTTTGCGGCTCCGGGCACGCTGCTCAATATGCAGTAAAACGCTCCGGCTTACAGCGGACGAACGTTCTCCGCCTGCCAACCCTTCGGTCCCTTGGTCACGTCAAACTCGACGCTCTGGCCTTCTTGCAGGCTGCGGAAGCCGCCCGATTGAATAGCCGAGAAATGCACGAAAACATCTTCGCCGCTCTGCCGGCTGATGAAGCCGTAGCCTTTGGCGTCGTTAAACCACTTTACTGTTCCTTGTTCTGCCATGTTGTTACTTGTTCCTTTGTTGGTTAATTACGCTTGAAGGGGATCGGTGGTACTGGGGCAGGACTAGCCGGTAAGCTTGCTGCTCAACTACCGATACAAATCTAACGCAAGTTCATGGTAGCAGAAATGTCAAGTTTTGTAAGCAAATACGGCGTTTTCCCGCAATAACCGAAGTCACCGGGTGACCTCATTCGACAACCACAAGGCTGCCCCACCATTTCGCGTTCGGTGCGAAAGGGTGGCCGCTCTAACCACATTGCCATTCCGAGACATTCGCAGCGTAAGCGAGAATGCGCGAGGAACCTGCTTTATCAGAATTGTCATTCCGGGCGAGCGCCGCCTTTGCGCGAGTCGAGGAACCTGGACGGGCCGCGCGAAGTGCCGCGACGCTTTTTTAAGAAAAGCCGCGACACAGCAATCGCGCGTTTGGCCCACTTTCCTGTTGAGGAAAATCAATCCGCCCGGACGGCCGCCGACGGATAGTGGTACGAAACATCCTGCTTTGACTCGATCGCAATCCCATTCTTCGTCGCCGGCTGGAAGCGCCAGCCTTCGAGCGCGGCCAAAACCCTCAGATCTACGACAGGGTTTAGGCTCTTAACCACTTTTTTTTCAACGATATTGCCCTTCTCGTCAATGGTGATTTCAATCACCACATCGCCCTCGACGCCTTCCCCCACCTCGCCGATACTCACAAAGGGATCACGCGAGACCACGGGCAGCGCGGGACGAACATCCGCGCCCGCGTACAAACCGAACGCGCTCGATCCAAACGGCGAACCGACTGGCGGCAAAGAACTTGCCTGCTCTGTCGACTGTTGGGTTTGGGCGTCTTCCGTTGAAACCGCCAATCCATGCCGGCGGCGCTTCGTCTCATGCGGCGGACGCCAATTCAGCAACGCCGTGGGCGACATGCGTTTATTGGTCTCCGCCTCAGAACTGGCCGCGCTCTCGCCGCCCCGGTTCGGCCAATAGAGCTGCGTCACCGCGCCGTTTTGAATTCCAGCTTTTAGACTTGTGGGAGTAAGAATCATCGGCCGCGGCCCTTGCAGCATCCACACAAGAAGTGCGCCATGCGCGAGAAGGGAGCCTATCTGCGGAAGCTTACCGCGCACTCGTTCCGTCGCCTCGGGCTGAGATTGGCTGAACATCTGTCTGAACATCGGTCTGAAAAAGCTGAAAACCCCGCGTCTTCTATGTCTTCTATTCTATTAGACGCGTCAACTGGAGTTTGTGTAGTACGCGTAGGGGCAAGGCCGGGTCACTGCGCCGCAAGCCGCTCCTTAAGCGGCCTGACTTCCGAGCTCTGAAAATCGGGTTGGACGGTCAATGCTTCCTTCAAGGCCGTAGCGTAGTATGGCCGGGCTTCCTGTCTTCTACCCAACTCATCCAGCACCCGGCCCATGGTTTCATTCGCATAAACCGAACTGGGAGCAAGACTTACAGCTTGTTGCGCTGCTTCGAGCGCTTCCGGAAGTTTCTTCGCCGCGAGAAAGACATCAGCTTTTTGAGCTTTTGCCAACGCCGCCGCCAGCGGTAGCTCGAAATGCCCGTCATAAACCCTGTCATAGACAAATACGCTCGAGTCAATCACATCCACAGGCTTGAGCGTCTTGAACACCTCGTAAGGGTTCAGCGGCGGCGGCCCGAATTCGAATCCGGTTAGATTCACCGCACTGACAAATACCGGCCCATCGATCGCAGGCGTGGCATCCGAAAGCGTGCCGAGCCAGATGGACTCGACCGTAGGCAGCAATTTGCACGGGATCTTGTAATAGTCGTAGTCAATTACGCCCGTCCCGAAGTAAACGAACCAGCAATTTTGAATGTGATGGGCATCGGTGTAGCGCTTCACTGCGTGCAGTTGTTGCGCCCAATCTATGCTGGAATCACTCAGGTATCTCCAAGCATTCTTCGGGCCGCCGAAGGCTTCATTGGCATAGCTCATGTAGCTGGGAAACGTGCGCGTCACCGAAATTGCCTGAAACGCGAGAAGTGCCACAACCGCATAAAGCCAACGCCGGTTGGTCTCGACCAACCGCGACGCCGCGCCCGCGATCATGATGGCGAGAAAGATATAGACCGGGAGGATGTGTCGTATCCCGATATTCATTCCGCCCGCCATCGAAGCGGCGAGGTAAATAAACGCCGGAACCACCAGAAATAGAAGCTCGCGTGTTTTGCGCAGGCGGCCACTGGCAATGGCCCAAACGCCGATTGCCAGCAGAAGCAGAAACGTCAGGCTCGATTTCACCAGCATCGCCACCGGGAAATAAAACCACACTGCATGCGGATACGGCTTGCCGAAAACATAGCTATTAAAAGCTTTGGCGCTGAAAAGCACATGAGCGAA